>JBFGZH010000403.1:0-2329 GCA_041586895.1 Psychromonas sp.
AATAAACCAAGAGCTGGCAGCGTCTCGTTTGCGCAGCTAAAGCAGCCTAGAGCCGGCAGCGTATCAGTTGCGCGGCTGAAGCCACACCTTCAAAAATAGAGCATAAATTTGATAATATTGCTGTTAATACGCATACGGCAAAAACTCAGCGCACTATCTTGCCTTTCTGCGTTTAGCCTTTGCCCGGCGAACGGCAGCCGGCGTGCTTTCAGCTTTTTTGCGCGCGCGCATTTGATTATGCTCCTGAGTCGCCTTATAACGGCTCTTCTTCAGCGGCTGTGCCGACTGGTTTTTATATTGAGCCGGCAATTCAGCTTCCAGCTCATAACCCGGATAAACAATGCGTTGGAATTTACGCCCGATTAACTCTTCAATATTATTTAAAAACTGCTCATCTTTAGGGCTGACTAAAGAGATGGCCATGCCGTTTTTACCGGCGCGGCCCGTTCGCCCGATACGGTGCACATAATCTTCCGCTAAAAACGGCAGATGGAAGTTAACCACATAGGGCAGATCCGGAATATCCAGACCACGTGCAGCGACATCTGTGGCCACTAATACGCGAACACTGCCTTCAGTGAACTTTTGAATAGCCTGATTACGCGCTCCCTGGGTTTTATCACCATGACAGACTGCGGCTTTGATGCCGTCCAGTTTTAACTCTTTGGCGAGCAGATTAGCGCTCTCTTTGGTACCGGCAAAGACCAACACCTGCTGCCAGTTTTTAACGCCGATCAGCTCAGATAAAAGTTCGCGTTTGCGTATCTCGGAAACCCAGTAAACCTGCTGCTTCACTTTTCCGGAGGTCGAATTCTGCGGCGATATCTCTATGGTTTTCGGGGTGGTTAACAGCTGCTTGGCTAAGGTTTTCACCTTATTGGAAAAGGTCGCAGAGAACATCAAGGTCTGGTGATTCTGCTTAATAGCCAGCATCAGACTTTCAATATCCTGTAAAAAGCCCATATCGAGCATACGATCCGCTTCATCCAATACCAGGTGCTTGATATGGGAAAGGTTGACGTTTCTTAAGCTCAGATGTTCAAGCAGACGTCCGGGCGTCGCCACCAGAATATCCACGCCTTCTTTAAGCATAGTGGTCTGCGGACCCATATTAGCGCCCCCGGCAACCACGCCCGAAGTCAGGGGTAAAAACTGACTGTAGTCGGCGATATTCTTGGCGACCTGTGCCGCCAGTTCGCGTGTCGGCGTTAAAATAAGCGCTTTAATGGTTCTGTTATTGGCTGTTTGCGGCGTGCTGTTTTTCGCCAGCAGATCCAGAATCGGCAGGGTAAAGGCCGCTGTTTTACCTGTTCCTGTCTGCGCGCTGGCCAGCAGATCGACACCGCTGCGGATAAGCGGAATAGCCTGCTGCTGAATCGGGGTCAGGTTTTTATAACCGCAAGCTTTTACTGCTTTTAATAATTCAGAAGATAAACCTATCGCATCAACACTCATTTAAATCACCACTTACTCTATGAAACAAATAAAAGCGCGAGTATAGCAGTTAGCTTGGGTAAAATCGCCCTATAGTTGCGGACAAGGAGCAGGAGGATTATCTTCTCAGCTGAACTTACCTATAAGGTGAAAATGTTTGCTTTGCACCATTCTCTTCAGTAGAGTTTGCTTTATGTTTTTTTTAATAATCAGTGATAAATAATACTTTTATAATGTTACAAGCGAGATAGTGATGCTTAATACAAACCTGCAATATTACGATGAAAATGCTCAGGACTTCTATGATTCAACTGTGTTTGTGAATATGCACACACTCTACCGTCAGTTTCTGCCCCTTATTCCTGCGGGCGGTTCAATTCTGGATGCCGGTTGTGGTGCAGGGCGTGATAGCAAAGCTTTTCTCGATCTGGGGTTTGAGGTTGAGGCATTTGATGCCAGTGCAAAATTAGCCCTACTGGCTTCAAAATTAACAGCTAAAAAAGTAGCCGTTGATCTCTTTCAAACCTATCAAAGCGATAAAAAATTTGACGCTATCTGGGCTTGTGCCTCCTTACTGCATGTGCCTATCAAAGAGCTGCCCGGCGTGTTTTCATCTTTATCCAGAATGCTCAAACCTGATGGTGTTTTTTACTGCTCCTTTAAATATGGTGAAGGGGAAATGGCGCGTAACGGGCGACGTTTTACCAACCTCAATGAAAGCGGTTTTACACAGCAGATAAGTGGCTTACCGCTAACAATTGTAAAACAGTGGATCACCGGCGATCTGCGCGAAGGGCGGGAAAGCGAAAGATGGCTGAATGTTATTATGCGTAAGAGTCGTTAATTATGCAGGAAAATAACGGCAGAGAGTTATTGCTTGCCACTGACAATAGAC
>JBFGZH010000404.1:0-2326 GCA_041586895.1 Psychromonas sp.
AAACAATGACAGCCGTTATGCGTCCGGTTCAACGATTTGTTGAACGAAGCCGCTACGCGGCAGAAAAAATAACATAGTATCCATACTTTCTTCAGTAACACTGCCATTGGGGCGGTGTTCTACTGGAGTCAGCACTATGAATACTATCGATCAACAACGCTTTGATTTTCTGTATGAACAACACCTGATCAATCTAAAACTGCAAGGGAAGCGACCTGCTACTATTGATGCTTATTCCCGTGCAATACGCCGCATCACTACTTACTTTAATCGTACTCCTGATACGCTAAGTACCTATGATTTAAAACAATATTTTAATGATCTGATAAAAACTCATTCATGGAGTACGGTTAAACTCGATCGCAATGGCCTACAGTTCTTCTACCGTTACACGCTTAATCGTCAATGGGAATGGCTGAACATTGTTAAACCTCCACAAGTTAAACGCCTGCCTGATATCCTCACGCCAGCACAAGTTGCCATGTTAATTCATCGAACAAAGCAGCAACGGTATCGCGTTTTCTTTCTGACAATATACAGCATGGGGCTTCGCCTCTGTGAAGGATTAAATCTTACCGTCAATGATATCGACAGCCAATCCATGCAGGTACATATTCGTGATGGTAAAGGCGGGAAAGACAGGATGTTACCACTTCCAGACCATACTCTGGATACTCTGCGTTTGTACTGGAAAACACATCGTCACCCTCGATTACTTTTTCCAGGTAAAGGAATTGGCGCTGATTCTCCTATGGATAAAGGCGGTGTGCAAAAAGCGATGAAACAGGTAGTGAAAGAGTGTCATATCAATAAACGGATCAGCCCGCATTCACTCAGACACTGTTTTGCCACTCATCTGCTGGAGCAAGGATTAGATTTACGCTCTCTACAATTCCTACTTGGTCATAACAGCTTAAATACAACGGCTCGATACACCCAACTCACTCAAGTTAAACAACAAGATGCGATACGCATACTGAATCAACTCACTGATAATTTAGCCTTACGATGGGAGGAGTTATGAGTGCCTTTATTTCATTACTACGCCAGTATCAGCATGAATTTGAACAACAGTATTCCAATCAACTAAACCATAATATGCACAACGCTATGTATGCCATGCTGAGCTGTCAAACTGAGCAGCAAGCCAGTGTGAAATGGTGTTGCTCCCATTGCCCGCATGTAGAGCAACACCCTGTATCATGCGGACACCGACATTGCCCGCAATGCCAACATCAAACCACATCTGACTGGTTAATGCGCCAGCAGCAGAAACTATTACCAACACATTATTTTATGGTGACGTTGACCGTACCCTATCAGCTTAGAACACTGGCAAAGACTCAGCCAAAAGCATTTTACCAAGTCCTATTCTCAGTCGCGCAATCAACACTTAAAGATTTTGCAAAGCGCCAACAAAAAGGTGAAATGGGCTTTACCATCGTACTGCATACACATAGCAGAAAGCGTGACTTACATCCCCACCTGCATGTTATCGTGCCTTGTGGTCGATATGATCCGCGCAGGAATGAGTGGCACAAGGGAAAGAAGCACTATCTGTTTAATGAATTTGCATTAGCCAAAGTATGGCGAGCACGAATACTCGATGCAATCAATCATCACGAGACGCTGCGTTTACCTGAGGGTATTCCGGACAAATGGGTCGTTGATTGCCGTAATGTTGGCTATGGCGAGCATGCATTACAGTATCTGTCCCGCTACCTTTATCGGGGCGTATTACCTGATAAAGACATTATCAGGATCGCTCCTGACAGCGTGACCTTCCGATATAGAGATAGCCAGACAAATAATTGGAGAACGAGAACGCTTCCACCACTACAGTTTTTATGGTTAATCCTACAACATGTATTACCTAAAGGGCTGCAACGAGTGCGTGATTATGGTTTCTTGCGAGGAAATGCCAAGGCACTGCGGTTACATATTCAACTGCTATTAATGTCTATCACTAACTGGATTGCACCAATACAGAAAACGGTAAGGAGCAAAGCAGTTCGTCTTTGCCCTTGCTGCCAACGTGAAATGCAATATGCCGGTATAAAGCGACCGAGTTAGCCGAAAGGCAAATATAATAAGGATAATGGCAGCGTCTAAAGGGGAGGATAAATAACGAAAAACACACACAGAAAAGTAACTCATTGATAAGCTGTGTTTTTAGAGCTTACCATAATCAAACTCGCCTCGAGAAAACCAACAAGGTAGAGCCACCTCAGAAATTCAATTCACAATTTACTATAAATAAGTAGCTCGGGCTTGTTCAACACCCAGATAAGGTGTCGGCTGCGCGACACCTATCCTTATTTGTTAA
>JBFGZH010000405.1:0-2325 GCA_041586895.1 Psychromonas sp.
AAAATAAGCAGCTCATAGGGCTGTTTTTCAGCTTCAGCATTATCTACCAGCTGCAGTGCCCGAGAGCCACTATCGGCAAGGTCGCAACTCATGCCAATAGCTGCCAATTGCTCCTTAAACAGCAGGCGATTAGTCTGATTATCATCGACAACCAGTAAGCGCTTATCGTGCAGCGCAGATAAAGCAGCGGGCATGACTGCAGCGGCATTTGCCAGCTGCACAAGCGCCACCGTAAAAACAAAACAGCTTCCCTGCGCCACATTCGATGTCACGCTTAACTCACCGCCCATCATGGTCACTAACTGCTGGGCAATCGGCAGGCCTAACCCCGTACCGCCATACTTTCTTGTCGTTGAGCTGTCAGCCTGAGAAAATGAACTGAAAATATGCTCTATTTTATTCGCTTTAATCCCGATTCCGGTATCTTCAACAGCAAACTGTAACAAGCCCCCTTCAAGTTCGCTGACACGTAACACCACCTGGCCGTGCTCGGTAAACTTAATCGCATTGCTGAGCAGATTACTGAGCACCTGGCGAAGCCGTACCGGATCTCCCTGGTAAAGGCTCGGAAAATGAGGAGGAATGGACAGCACCAGCTCCAACTTTTTACGGTATGCAGAGTCAGCATACAACACGCCTAACTCCTCAATCAGGTCACGCAGATTAAATTCAATGGACTCCAGCTCCATTTTACCCGCTTCAATCTTCGAGAAATCCAAAATATCATTGATAATGCCGAGCAGATTTTTTCCCGATTGATAGACGGTTTCGGTGAAGCGTTGTTGCCGCTCATCAAGGGATGTATTAAGCAGTAGCTCTGTCATGCCTAATACGCCGTTCATCGGAGTACGAATCTCATGGCTCATAGTGGCTAAAAATTCACTTTTAGCTTTGCTGGCCGCTTCGGCATTTTCTTTCGCCAAGCGCAGCTCCCGAGTGCGCTGTGTTATCTTCTCCTCTAGCGTATCGCGATGATTTTCCAGCTGTTTATCACGTATCTCGACCTTTTCTAACATCATATTAAACCCCTGAATAAGCGAGCCGATTTCATCATTACGCTGACCGGGAATACGAACCTGATAATTTTTCTGCTGCGAGACTTCCTGCATAAGCCGGGTAATCTGCAGCAAAGGCTGGGAAATAAGACGCTGCATGCGCAAGGCCAGCAAAAAAGCCAGCAGAGTACCCAGTAGCAGAATAAAAGGTGCAAATATAAGCTGTTGCCATAAACGCTCACGCAATAGGCTCTGATCATTGATTAAAAGCACATGACCTAGGGTTTTGCCCTCAAAAGTTATCGCCTCAAGGTGGTAAAGTGCATTATCAGTGCCATTCATCTGCAGGCTGGGCAAACTCATCTGCAGCAGGGCTGAATCACCGTGCTCTGCAAAGGCGGGTTTAATATACTCCGCCATTAACCGATTATCCTTATCGTAGATGCGTGCCAGCACAATTTCCGGCTTGGCCTGTAAACTGTCTAAATTTTCCCGGGCCGCTTCGGGATCATGAAAAGCCAGCGAGGCGGTACTCTGCGAAGCCATTAACCGCGCCAATGTCTGCAGTTGATTTTTGGCATCAATATAACTGTAGTGATATTGCATCACCCCAATTAATATCACGATACTCAAGGCCACCAGCGCACCGCAGAAGACTCCGATTGAGGTCAGCTGAGTGCGTAATGAAAGATGTTTAAGTTTGCTCATTGATATCACCTTGGATTGTCGATTAGGATCGCCAGCTTCAGCAGCTTCGAACTAAACTTCAGTTGCGAACGGGAGAGCTGTTGCATATTCACTTCAAAACGCAGACGCTGCGCTTTTTCAACCAGATTAATATGCCCGCCATAAGCAAAAAAAGGGCTTTCATCGCTGATAATAAGTACTGTTTTTGCATCTATTAAAGAGAGTAGATAGCGGTAGAGATGGCGTTCATCTGTATCAAGATATAAGGCATGGCAGTGCTCAAAGTCAGGCTTGTCTTCAGGCCTTACCAGGACAATCGGATGACCGTTAACCTTCTTGTTCTGCAACGAGCGTAGCGCCCCCTCCATATTTTCCTGAGCATAAAAGCAAAGTTGAAATGCCTCTGTCGGGTTTGCCCATATGTCAGCCGGCCAAGTGGTAAATTTAACGATATTATAGATATAAGCCACTTTTAAAGGATTGATAGCACCCGGCGCAGATAATGCAGGGCGTATGGCCAATATCAGCAACAGGCAAAATAGCGGCAGACAATAATAACGCAGCTTTTTTTTCACCATTAAGCTCTCCTAATAGTGATCACCAGCTGAAAATGCCTTTAATAAAGACACTGCGCTCAATGGCT
>JBFGZH010000406.1:0-2315 GCA_041586895.1 Psychromonas sp.
AAAAAGGCACTTTCACCGCCTAAGCGAGAGACGGCAACCGCAACATTGGCTGGCGCACCGCCGGGGCATTTCAGATAGTTGTTTTCACCTTCTGGAATTAAATCAACAACGGCATCACCGGTGACCCAAATCTTGTTCATGATATTTCCTTTGTTTTTTGATGTACAAAAACCAGTATTGAATTAACAATACTGGTTTTTAAATAATGATTAAGTTTCGATATTATGCAGTTGCTTCCTGCATCTCTTTTACTTCATTTTGAGTTTTCTTCTTAGCTCGTGCAGCCAGTACTAAGGTGAGTACAAATGCCGTTGCAAATGAAATCACCATACCGATTACATACCCAGTCACATCTCCGTTGCGGATAGAGATAATACCCGGTAATCCTGCAGCACCCAGTGCGCTCGCTTTAACATTAAACAATGTGATGAATGCACTTGAAATAGCTGCTGCTGCAATCGCTGCAATGAACGGGTAACGTAGTTTCAAGTTAACACCAAACAATGCCGGCTCGGTAATACCCAGTAGAGCCGTTACGCCGGAAGGCATGGCAATACCTTTCAGTTTGATATCTTTGGTTGAGAAGCCGACAGCCAGTGCCGCACCACCCTGGGCAATATTAGACATTGCCGCAATCGGGAAGATAAAGGTACCGCCGGTTACGGCCATATCAGCCAGCAGTTGGATTTCAATGGCGATAAAGCTGTGATGCATACCGGTAATTACAAAGGGTGCATAGATGAAACCAAACACTGCGCCACCGATAAAGCCAGCTGAATCGTATAACCAGTTTAGACCGTCACCTAGCAGGAAGCCGATATCACGGGTAAACGGACCGACAATGGTAAAGGTCAACACACCGGTAATAAAGATAGCCAGCAGTGGTGTCAGCAGGTTATCTAATACTGACGGGATAAATTTACGCAGACCGTTTTCCACTTTCGCGAGAATATAGGCAGCTACTAATACCGGTAACACTGAGCCCTGGTAACCCACTTTTTGGATTTCAAAGCCGAAGATATTCCACACCGGAATCTCGCCGGAAACAGCGGCACCACCAAAGCCCCAGCCGTTGAGCAGATCCGGATGCACCATCAGCATACCCAGTGCCGCGCCTAAGAAGGGGTTACCGCCAAATTTCTTGCTGGCAGAAAAGGCTAACAGGATAGACAAGTAGACAAAAGGCGCATTGGCAAAAGTATTAATCATTGCCGCGAGATCAGCCAGTCCCGGGTTGGCATCCACCAGTGATTGACCATCAACAAATAATCCAGGTGCAACTAATAGATTAAACAGTCCCATTAACAGACCGCCGGCAACGATAGCTGGAATAATAGGTACAAAGATGTCAGACAAGTTTTTTACTGCTTGCTGGACAATATTTTGATTTTCAGTACCGGCAGTAGCGACATCTTTGGTGCTCATCTCTTCCATGCCGGTCAGTTTTGCCATTTCATTATAAACCTGGTTAACGATGCCGGAGCCGAAAATAATCTGGTATTGACCGGCGACTTTAAACTGGCCTTTTACACCTTCAATGTCTTCAATCGCTTTTTCATCAATCAGTGATTCGTCAGCAACGGCAAGACGTAAACGGGTAGCACAGTGTGCTAACGCCTTAATATTGCTTTTACCACCAAGTTTTTCTAAGAGCTGGCTTGCTACTTTTGGGTAGTTCATAATTTTCTCCGAGTGAACACTTCTGTTTTTATTTCAAAATAACCATTAGTTATTCTGGGAACGTTTGCGGTGTGGATTCTTAAACATTTAACCTGTTTCATCAAGGGAAAGGTGCTGCTAATGTGATTAAAGTCGATCTTGTTGCCTGAAAAGTGAGCTTTAGTGTGATCTTTTTACGATTAATCGATATATTTTTGTTACTGTTCTGCTATCGTTCCCAGTAAAGGTTGCACAGGAAGCAAGTTATGGTCGGACTGCACGAAGTCGCAAAATTATCGGGGGTATCGATATCTACGGTGTCCCGCGTCATTAATAATGAGTATGGTGTAAAAGCCAGTACCAAAGAAAAGGTTCAAAAGGCGATTGACGAGTGTGGTTATGTGGTCAATCAAGTCGCAAGGGATCTGCAGTCACAGAAAACCAATCTTATTGGCGTGATAGTGCCCCGTATCTCTTCAAATGCGACAGCGAAAGGACTTGATGGTTTAAGGTCGGTGATTGAACAAGCTGGTAAGCACCTTTTATTGGCAAATAGTAATCAGGATAATGCGAAAGAGATTGAATATATAAAACGTTTTAATCACAAGCGGGTGGAAGGAATATTACTTTATGCAACACATTTAGGCTCGGCATTG
>JBFGZH010000407.1:0-2314 GCA_041586895.1 Psychromonas sp.
GCAGCTTAGTTAGGCCATCGCTGAAGCTCTTTCAGAATCCCTTTTAACTGCTGATTAGTTGTTTAAATTCATATGAAAGTAAATATTCCTGCATTTTTTTGTGAACAGCTTAAACGTTTTATTGAACGTTTTTTTACTCGAAAAAGCAGTGCATTATTGATTTGGTTATCAGTTTTTATTGGTATTCTCGCCGGTGCCGTGTCGGCCCTCTTTGATCATGGCATTATCTGGGTAAGTGAATGGCGCTTAGCATTTATTGCCAGTTATAGTGATTCGCAGGTTCCATTATGGTTAGTGGCGATTCCTGTTTCTTCTTTAATGGTGGGGGTTGCTTTTTATCTTGTACACAAATTTGCGCCTGAAGCAGCTGGAGGAGGTATTCCTGAAATCGAAGGGGCGATGGAAGGGATGCGTCCGGTGCGTTGGCAGCGGGTGCTTCCGGTTAAATTCTTTGGTGGTCTGCTGGCATTAGGCAGCGGCATGACACTTGGACGGGAAGGTCCCTCAGTGCAGTTGGGGGCAAATGTCGGGCGGATGATCTCGGATATTTTTAAAGTCGATAAAGTGGATAGTCAGGCTTTATTGGCAGCAGGTGCGACGGCCGGTTTGGCTGCTGCTTTTAATGCGCCCTTGGCGGGCATTATGTTTGTTATTGAACAGATGCGCTCACAGTTTAATTACAGTTTAAATTCAACCAAAAGCGTCTTTGTGAGTGCGGTTCTGGCAACCATGGTAATGCGCTTAATTAGCAGTCAGGAAGCGGTTATTGATGTAAACAGTTATTCGCATCCGCATTTAATGTCATTATGGTTATACCTGTTATTAGGTTTTTGCTTTGGCGTGATTGGTATTCTCTTTAATAAGATGGTGCTGACCACACTGGATCTTTATCTGTCGATTCATCAGGGACAACGCTGGCGTTTTGTTGCCATAGGTGTGTTTTTAGGAGCAGTTTTTGGTGCCTTATCGGTTGTACAGCCAAATCTTGCCTTTAGCGGCATGGCACTGATTCCGGAAGTTGAGGGCGGCGATTATTTGGCCGGTGCGCTGCTACTTATTTTCCTGTTTCGAATATTAACCACACTGCTTAGTTTTTGCTCAGGTGCACCGGGCGGGGTATTTGCACCGACATTGGCGCTGGGTACGCTGTTTGGCATGCTCTTTGGTTTAGCTGCGCATGAGTTATTTCCGAATATTGTCACGCAGGCTGGTACCTTTGCGATTGCCGGCATGGGCGGGTTATTTGCGGCAACGGTGCGTGCACCTATTACCGGGATACTGCTGGTGATTGAGATGACCAGCAATTATGAAATGATTCTACCGCTTATTGTTACTTGCCTAGGGGCGACAATGGTGGCGCAATCACTGGGAGGGCGCCCGATTTATACGCAGTTATTAGAGCGTACCATGCAGCTGTCAATGCGTCAGAAACGCCAGGAAAAAACGCGTCGAGCGATGAATCGCTTAGCCGACAAAGAATAATAATAGAACATACGCAGCAAGGCCTGCTTGAGTGGCCTTGTAATAATACTTGACTGAAAAGGTCTGGTATTGAATAATTAAGTTAGAAATTGTAATTCAGGTAATGCGGTTTCTATCAATTCACTTATATTGTTAGGGGTTACCATGACATCCGAAGTCGAAATGGCGTTGCCAATTAATTTTACTGATAGTGCAGCAGAGAAAGTACAAGAGCTGATCTCTGATGAGCAGAACCCGGCATTAAAACTGCGGGTCTATGTGACGGGGGGCGGCTGCTCAGGTTTTCAGTATGGTTTCACTTTTGATGAAAAAGTGAATGAAGGGGATACCTTAATTGAAAAAAATGGTGTGACTCTGGTGGTGGATTCAATGAGTTTTCAATACCTTGTTGGTGGTACCGTCGATTATGTCAGCGGCCTGGAAGGGGCGCGTTTTTTAGTTAACAACCCGAATGCAACGGCAACTTGTGGTTGTGGCTCCTCGTTTTCTATCTAAATTATCTCTGCAGACTGTTTCTTAAAACAGGCATTCTGCAGTTTTCCTGCGCTTTAAGTATTTCCTTTTTCTAGGGTCTGTTGACCTTTCGAGTACAAATTTTGTTCAAGATAAAAGCATTCTGAGCAAGGCGCGAGGAGCGAAGCATAGTTGTTCTATGTGAACGACGAGCAACACAGCGCAGGATGCTTTTAGCTGAACCCGTAGGGCAGCATTTGTTCGCACGCTCGTATGCGTTATCGCCAGCTTATGTAGAACAACTACACTACGCAGGCTCTGCCTTGTATAAAGCATGAACAAATTGCTGCAAAAATGCACGCGAAAGGTCAACAGACCC
>JBFGZH010000408.1:0-2295 GCA_041586895.1 Psychromonas sp.
CTGAAAAAAGAGATTGGCCGGTACAAGTTTCTGTCTCGCACACCACCCGCGCACCGCGCGTTGGCGAAAAGAACGGCGAGCATTACCATTTTGTCGATGTCGATACCTTTAAGCAATTGATTGCCGAAAACGCCTTTTTTGAGTGGGCGGAAGTGTTCGGTAACTATTACGGCACCTCGCGCATCACCATCGAACAGGCCCTGGCACAGGGCATTGATATCTTTCTTGATATTGACTGGCAGGGTGCCCGTCAGGTACGCAAGGTGATGCCTCAGGCAAAAGGCATTTTTATTCTGCCGCCAAGTCGTCGCGAACTGGAAGCGCGCTTAAATAAACGCGGCCAGGATAGCGCGGAAATTATTGCCAAGCGTATGGCAGAAGCACAATCGGAGATGTCGCACTATGATGAGTACGACTACCTGATTATTAATGATGATTTTGCCCAGGCAAGCGCGGAGTTTTCTGCTATTGTTAAAGCCGTGCGTAATGAGCGAGAGAAGCAGGCCGGTAAACATCAGGCGACCATTAAAGAATTGCTGGAAGCTTAAAAGTTGCTGGATCAAATCGCATTTAGCACATATAATAACCGCCCTTTTTATGTAATTAATTTTTTGGAGTTCAACAATGGCACGTGTAACCGTTGAAGATGCAGTAAATGTAGTTGGTAATCGTTTTGATCTTATCTTAATGGCATCTCGTCGAGCTCGTCAGTTGGCAACTCAAGGAAAGACCCCTTTAGTTGAGCCTGAAAATGATAAACCGACTGTTATCGCTCTGCGTGAAATTGAAGAGCAACTGATCACTAATGAGCTGATGGATATTCAAGATCGCCAGGAAAAACATGAAAAACAAGCTGCAGAATTAGCAGCTGTTGCAGCAATTGCTGAAGGTCGCAGTTAATAAGCGATTTTATTAAAGTTTTTTAAGAAGCGCCGCACATGCAGATGTTCGGCGTTTTTTTATATGTGTTTTTATAGATAGGAAAGGAGCTCCATTGTGATGACTTTATTATTACCCGCTCTGACAATTGTTGTGGGTTTTGCCCTGCTGATTTGGAGTGCCGATAAATTTGTTTTAGGCGCATCCAATACGGCACGCAGCTTTTCAATTTCACCGCTGATTGTCGGTGTGGTGATTGTCGGTTTAGGTACCTCTGCTCCGGAAATGCTGGTTTCCGCGATTGCCGCAGGACAGGGCAAAACCGGTCTGTCGATTGGTAATGCCTTAGGTTCAAACATTACCAATGTCGGTTTAATGTTAGGCTTAACCGCTTTAATCTACCCCCTGCATATTCACTCGAAGTTATTAAAACGGGAAATGCCGGTGCTCCTGCTGGTCATGGCGGTCAGCCTGTTTTTGCTTTGGGATCAGTATCTTAGTTTTTGGGACGGGCTGCTGTTAGTGTCCCTGATGTTTGCCATGCTTGCCTTTACTGTCTATGAAGCGAAAAGCCACAGCAGCGATAGTCTACCGCAGGAGATTCTCGATGAGCTGCCGGAGGAGGTCAGCAAAGGCGAAGCGCTAAAATGGCTGTTAATCGGTATTGTCGTACTGGTCGCTTCTTCGCGCGTTCTCGTCTGGGGCGCCGTGGAAATCGCCGAATACTTTGCCGTCAGTGATCTGATAATTGGTCTGACCATCATTGCCATCGGCACCAGTCTACCCGAGCTGGCGACCACCCTGGCTGCTGCGCGCAAAAAAGAGTTTGATTTAGCGGTTGGTAATATTATCGGCTCCAATATCTTTAATCTATTAGGCGTGATGGCTCTACCTGGCTTAATCAAGCCCGATGGCTTTGATCTGCAGGTCTTAAGCCGTGATTACCCGGTTATGATCGGCTTAACTGTGGCCCTGATGGTCTTCTCCATCGCCTGGCGTAAAAAAGGCCAGACAGGCATACTCGGTCGTTTCGAAGGCGGCATTTTACTGGCCGGTTATATCGCCTATATGCTGTGGTTATTTAAAGATATGGGCGCGGTATAATACTTAACCTGCAGCTATCTTCTGGGGCGCAGAATTCATTCGCCTTGCTCGGTTTACGCGACTACACACAGGGGCCTCGACTTTAGTCGAGCTATAAGCCAATCACAGCGCGGCTGAAGCCGCGGCCCCTCTTGTAAATCAATGTTCTGCTTAATATATTCAATAAGTTACACGATTATTTCTGCAGAGATTCCTCAGACTGAAAGCAACACCCTGTGTTTACTGCTACCTCCTGAAGTGCGGAATTCATTCGCCTTGCTCTTTTTATGCTGCTACACGCAGAAGCCTCGACCTGAGCAGAGCTATGAGCTA
>JBFGZH010000409.1:0-2294 GCA_041586895.1 Psychromonas sp.
GCAAATTTATTTTGCCTTCGACTTTGTGCTTCTATACTTAAGTTGCCGTTGCCAGTATGAAATGGAGAGAGTGATGCGCATCTTATTTTCGAGCAGCTACCTGGCTGTTTTTTTACTGCTTTTTCCCGGTAATGCCGCTGCTGAGCCGATTACTAACAAAATTACAGGTAATGCCGGCTCCCTGTTGCTGTCTGAGAGCCTTGCAACCTTCAATGAACCCTGGGCGATGACCTTTCTACCCGGCGGTGAACTCCTGGTCACAGAAAAAAAGGGTAACCTGCTGCTGCTTGACCTCAATGATGGCACTCAGGTGGCCATTGAGGGCGTGCCCGAAGTCGCCTATGCCGGTCAGGGCGGTTTAGGTGATGTTATCCTCCACCCTCAGTATCAAGAAAACCACTGGTTATACTTATCGTACGTTGAGCAGAATGCGCTAGGAAAAAGGGGCGCCGTCGTGGTTCGGGCAAAGTTTATTCCTACACCGGCAAAGCCGAAACTGCAAAACCTGGAAGTTATCTGGCGGCAGGTACCTAAAGTCTCAGGCAGCGGGCATTATTCACTGCGCTTAGCATTTAGCCAGGATGGCAAGCTGTTTATCGCTTCCGGTGACCGGCAAAAAATGCTGCCGGCGCAGGGGTGGAAGCAGAATCTCGGCAAGATGATCCGAGTAAACGCAGACGGCTCGGTGCCGCCTGATAATCCGTTTCAGGATAAAGGTGAGCTGGCTAAAACCTTTTGGTCGCTTGGCCATCGTAATATACTAGGCGCCGCCTTTGATAAACAGGGGCAGCTTTGGACACACGAAATGGGGCCCCGGCACGGTGACGAATTCAACCTGATCATTGCCGGTGATAATTATGGCTGGCCTATTGTTTCCTGGGGGGATCATTACTCGGGGATTCCCATTCCCGACCATGATACGCGCCCGGAGTTTAATCCACCAGAAGTCTACTGGGTGCCCAGCGTTGCACCATCAGGCTTGATTATTTACTCAGGAGCGCTATTTCCCAAGTGGCAGGGCAATGCCTTTATCGGTGGGCTCAGGTCTAAGTCTCTGCTAAGGATCAAAATTGCAGGCGAGCAAGCTGAAGAGGTCGAACGCTTTCCAATGGAAAAACGGATACGGGAGGTTGAACAAGGCCCCGAAGGAGCAATATGGGTTCTTGAAGATAGAGCAGGCGGCCGCCTGCTCAAGCTCAGTCCATATCCAGCTCAAGTCCGCAATTAACAGAGTTCATCATTAAACCTGATTACTCAGCTGTGCCAAGGTAAAAGGTATTCCGTCAATGATTGCCGGCAATCGTTTTACGCTTAGGCGGCTTGATGCCTTGCGCAATGCTGGCCAGAATAATGATTGCGCAACCTAATATCTGTACAGGTAGCAGCGATTCGTGAAAGACGACCCAAGCGAGCAGCACGGCTGAAATAGGTTCGATATAGGAGATGGTACTAAAGGTCGCTGCGGGCATGCGTTTGATGGTGTACACAGCTAAAACAATACCGAGAAACCCCGGAAAGATACCGGCCAGCAACATCCACCCCCATTGACTCGCAGATAATGATAGCTCCGAATTTATTAGCATAGGCGCAACGCAAAGGGCACCCACTAAAAACTGCCAGCTGCACTTGGTAAATTCGTTGTAATCATCGGGGATCATCCTGTTAATAAGAATAAAACTGGCATAGCAAGCCATCGCCGTTAGCGCTAAAACAAAGCCTAACCAGGATATCTGCGCGGTTGGCGTGTCTGCTGGCTGATAGATAACCAGAGCAAAGCCCAGCAACACTATGGCTACCGATGATAGCGAATAGCGATTGAGCGTTTCTTTAAGCAGAAAATGTGCGATGACGGTTACAACCACGGGGGCCAGATAGAGCGTCATCACAGCGATTAACATCGTAGTATGGTGTAAAGAAGCAATGAAAAAAGCCATAAAACCAGCAAGCATAGCGCCGTTAATCAACATGAGCGGATGCGGCTTGCTTTGTCCCTGGCGTCCTTGCCCCGTTACTAACATTAACAGCAGCAAAAGTGCACCGCCTATAAACAAGCGAAAGAAAGTGACGGTAGCGGCATCAAGTTCCGATAAACGGGAAATAACCCCTATAGTGCCCATGCAAATAGCTGCGATAGTAGCGAGCAGGATCATTTTCGGGGATATAGTGCCGAGCATAGTTGCCTCTTAACGGTGTTATGGGTCGTTGCGTGTTCAGTGTATAAGAAGCTAATATTACATCAAATTTGTAATAGGGTGAAAGTGACTTAAGGGTTTATATTTATTAAATATTTTTCC
>JBFGZH010000410.1:0-2290 GCA_041586895.1 Psychromonas sp.
ATCCTTTGAAAGATAAATAATGGCTTTACGTTATCACCAGAGAATAAAAAGCCCAAGAAATTTTACCCTTAATTACTTTATTTTGCAGAGAATAAATAACTTAGCGCGCGCTTTTCTGAACCTTTATTATACTTTGGATTAGTTCAATATATTTATACTAGAATTACTGGGTGAGTCATGCTGACAGGAAGGTCAACAATGCAAGATGAACAACCGCCGCAGAGCCCCAAAAAAAGCGCTAATGGCCCCTCGAGTCTGCGCATTGCGAAAATATGCGCCGGCATCAACTTTAGCCTGTTTGTTTTCATCATTTTAATTGTTATTTCCACTGCTGAGCAGACAACTCAAACGACTCCGGAAACTTCCATTGCTCCCGCTGCATCAACAATAGATAAGCAAGTAGAGCAGCTATTGGTAGCAGAAAATATCAAAGCCGCCAATAATGATCAGTTACTGGCGACAGCAGCCGCTGCCGCCATGCGCATACAAAAGCAGATGGCCGTTCAATATTCATCGATGGTGTTGTTTGACTCACAGAACAGGGATACCACTTATTTAACCCTTGATTTTGCTCCAGACAAAAAAGGAGCAAATGGTGACACAGATTCCGGCAACCGCTTTAAGGTGACCTGGTATAATAAATTGTCCGCTCAATAAACTAAGGAATAGCACTATGTCTTTCGCAATTATCTGTTCCGGCGGTGATTCCTGCGGAATGAATCCGGCAATAAAAAGTTTTGTTGATAACTGTTACGAAAACAATATTGAGCCTTATTTCATCTATGATGGCTTTGAGGGTTTGATTAATGGCAATATTAAAAAAGCTTTCCATGAAGATGTAGCAGGGATCATGCATCTTGGCGGCACTATCATTAGAACCTCCCGTTCACAAAGGTTTTACAGTTATGAATACCGCAAAATAGCCTATAAAAACCTGCAAAGATTTGCCATAGATAAGGTCATACTGCTGGGAGGAGATGGTTCATTTAAAGGCTTTAACCAATTTTCACAGGAGTTTGGCGTCTCTTTTATCGCCATTCCCGCGACTATTGATAACGATATTTATGGAACAGATTACTGCTTAGGCGTTGACACCTCATTAAATATCATCAAACACGCCTTAGATGAGATACGGGATACATCAGCTTCTTTTAAACGGGCATTTGTTGTTGAAACCATGGGCCGGGATTGCGGCTATCTGGCACTGATATCTGCAATTATCAGTGGCGCTGAAGTCTGTATTATACCTGAGCTTGAATATAACCTGGCGTCATTGGCAATAAAACTTAAAAAAGAGTTTGCTAAGGGCCGGGCTTATGTATTGGCTGTCGTTGCAGAAGGCACAAAACAAAGCGGGCAGATCAAAGCATGGTTTGAGCAAAACCTGGCAATAGAAACACGGATCATGGTCTTAGGGCATATCCAAAGAGGAGGAAACCCAAGCGTATTTGACCGACTCATGGCCGTGGAGTTTGTCACCCTTGCTATAGAACAACTCATCGCAAACAAAGCCAGCAGAGCAGTGATTGCTTATCAGCAGGCTGAATTTATTTTTCTTGATATCGAAACGGTCACTGCAAATAAATATAGCATCAACCCTAAACTGCTGAAAATGGTCAGAAAACTAACGCGATAGGCTCTGCGACGGCAGCATTTGAGTATCAGGCTTGCTGCCATACACAGGCAATTTAAAGTGCGCCGCTTATCCATCCATCTCACTAGTATTTTTTATCTCCAGCAGCAGTAATCTTCGTAGCATTCTTTCCTGGAGCGTATTCACCTGCCAGAGTCCCATGCGTTGCAGGTAAGGTTGATATTGATGCGCAAACGGCTGTGGAAGCAATGCCTGCACCAACAGTTGCAGGAGCAACTTTTTAGAGCGAGACTTGTTTTTCAATGACTTCAGTGCACGCCCGAGCACACGCTCTTCTGCACTGAAATCGCTACCGAATGGAAATCGCGGCAACAAACCCTGATCTTTAAATCTTTTAATCTTTTGCTTAATAACGTGCGGATAATTATGACAATATGGCTCAGGTATGCAGTATTCAAGTGCCAGCTTTCCGGCTTTTTTCGCCTGGCGCAGCAAGGGCTGCTGAAAACGGGAGTCTGTGATATTGAGCAGTGCCGCGATAGTCTCTGCGTCCGTCTTACCGCGCAGGTCGGCGATACCATATTCAGTGATCACTATATCGCGCAGATGACGGGGAATGGTGACATGCCCATAATTCCACACAATATTTGATTCCACCTTATCGCCAACTTCACGCGTAGCACGTAAATTCATTAG
>JBFGZH010000411.1:0-2289 GCA_041586895.1 Psychromonas sp.
CACAGGCAGAAGTTGCGCGCTTATTGTGCATAACCGTGCAGGTTAATCACAATAAGCGCCTGTACACGACTTTGCGTTATCGAGATGCCCTGCTTAGACCGCGTAACAGGTTTTCATTTAGTACGCCCTCTTTATTGAGGTTAAACGCGACAAAACCTTTCGGATCTATGGTGGTTTTAAGCTGGTATTTAATATCTTCGCCTGGCCGCTCACTCAGGTAGGTCAGCAGTTTATATAAATCAAACAGATTAACTGTGGTTTGTATATCGACGGGTGTTTCACTGTAGGCGCTTAGCTTCGGAATTTTATTGGCGATGCCCGATAATATTTTTTGTTCGCCGATATCAAGACGCACTGTTAGCCCCTCAATTTCTAAATCGCGCGCATTCGGGTTGGTCACTAATAACTGCACGTTAAAACGTGGAGATAATCCTGTTGTCAGGGTCGGCTCTATTCTGTTTAAACTCACTTCCAGCTCCTGCAATGACTGAATATTCGCACATCCAGCCAATACAAAAACAGAGAACAGCACAATATATTTCCATGCAGACATACTTTCACCTTATTCAAATTGTTGGTCACTAATAATAACAAACAATACTGTGGTTGTATTGGCTGGAAAAATGAACAAGACAGAATAAATTCGCGCACCAACACAAGGACAAGCTAAGCTGCAAGGTTAAATAGCCGACAGCTCAACAAGGACGTAGAATGAAAGAGAGGCAATCCTTACTCCGCAGGTTCACGCCATTTTATTGAACAACCCATACTCGGTATCTGCTCGCTAGGCCCCTGCCCGGTCTTGGCAATCAATTTCATCGCATTAACCAGCTCTTTGTGACGGCGCGATGCTTTACCCCTCCCCTGGTCATCAAGACGGCCACGATACTGCAGCTCGCCCTTATTATTAAAACCAAAAAAATCCGGGGTGCATACCGCGCCATAAGCACGCCCTACCTGTTGATTTTCATCAACCAGATAGGGAAAGGTAAAGCCGTGCTTTTCCGCAAATTTTTTCATATTCTCGGGGCTGTCGCTTTCCACAAGGCGGTAATCATTGGACATCACCGCCAGTACATTGATGCCTTCTTGCTGCAGTTCACCCATATCATCGGCAAAACGGTCGGTAATGGCTTTTACATAAGGACAGTGGTTACAGATGAAGGCTATCAGCAAACCTTTCTCCCCCATCTGCTTCGACAGGGTGTAGCTTTTTCCATCCACATCCTGCAGGGTAAAGTCAGGCGCCTTCCAGCCAAAATCACAAATTGGTGTATCAAGAAGCATAATTTACTCTCCACTATTTTGGGTAATATGACATCACTTAGCCTCTGTGGCCCTAAGTATAATACCATTCGCCTAATAAACTGGACGAATATCAATGATGGATCCAATAAACAGCTCTGCTCTTTATGCGCAATGCTAGACGAGCAAATTGCCCCGCCTAGCCATAAGTTGCACTTTAAAAGCGCTGCCTTACAGCACTTTAATATCCTTACTCGCCTTTATTGAAAGTTTTGCGGGTAAAGGGCACGCTGACTTTCTTCATCACCATTTTTTTTAAATGCCACATCCGCACCAACCTGAGCCGCACGAATGGCAGCAGGACGAGCATTCATTGTCTCAAACCAACGCTTGAAGTTTGGATAATCGTTAGCTAATGTTTGTTCCCCTAATGGAAAATGTGCAAACTTCGCCCATCCCCAGGCGGCCATATCAACGATGCTTAGGCTGTCGCCGACAATAAATTCGTTGCTGCCGATTTTCTCTTCGAGAATTTGCAGGTGGCGTTTGGCTTCAAAGACATAACGGTTAATTGCATAGGGTAATTTTTCAGGCGCCGCATGCTGGAAGTGTACCGCCTGACCAAAATATGGGCCGATGCCTGTTGCGATAAACATCAGCCAGGATAAAGTCTCACCACGCTGCTCCTCTTTACCAAGGAATTTCCCCGTTTTTTCCGCAAGGTATAAAAGAATCGCGGTAGAATCAAAAATATTGACCCCATTATCGCTGATTGCCGGCAGTTTGCCGTTGGGATTAAGCGCTCGAAATTCAGGTAGATGCTGTTCGCCTTTAGCGGTATCGACTGGCACAAGTTCATATTCGAGCTCTGCTGCTTCTAAAAAATAGCAACCTTGTATGGATTTGGCGTAGGGTGGAAGTAAAATTTCAACATCGGATTTCCTTGATATAGGATAAAATAAGTTGCGCTTAAAAAAACAATGCGTGCACTTTTTAAGGTTTCAGCTTTAATGCATTAGTAATATCTGCTGCATCATGACGGTC
>JBFGZH010000412.1:0-2284 GCA_041586895.1 Psychromonas sp.
CTGACTGCGTTGTCAAATGTTAACTATAGATGGCTATTACTTAAATTTTCCGCCTTGCCAGAGCAAAAAATAGCCTCCAGCAGGAACGGCGACGAAAGATAAACAGGCCCTAGCAATACGCCCGTACTCGCCACTAGCAGACCGAGCAGATCCGTTGTGCTGATGCTATCTCCAAAGGCGAGCCACGCCATCATCATGGTTACGGGTGGGCTGAAATAGAACAGGCTGGCCACTCGCGTTGCCTCCATACGCTGTAAAAGCAGCCACATGATCCCGTATGCTGTGAGTGAGACGGCAATAATCAGCCAGAGCATGGTGGCCAGGAAGGGTGGTGTCCAGGTGCAGTTCAGGCGTTCGCTGAGTACGGCAGGAAAGGCCACGGCAAGCATGGTAGCGAGGCTCTGGTAAAAGAGAGTGAGAGCCAGATCCAGATGTGCGCGCGGCATCAAGATTGTATGTCGGCGCTGTAGCAGACTGGCAATGGTGATTCCTGCGACCGCAGCGAAGGGAAGCAGATAGGCGAATGCCGGGGGCGTATCCTTGATAGTCAGGCGCGCTCCAATGGCAATTACCACTCCGAAGAAACCCAGAACGAGTCCCAACCATTGTCGTAAGCTGCTATCTTCGCCGAGCGTCAGCCCGGCAAATGCAGCGGTTAGCAAAGGCTGCAGGGCGGTGATCAGGGCGACTATGCCAGCGGGAACCTGCTGCTGCAGTGCCAGTAAAGTACAGGAAAGCCATACGCCATGGGCGAGAATACCGGTTAGGCTGGCGTGCTTGACCATCGCCAGGCCGGGCCAGCGTAAACGCCCACGGACGCTTAGGTAGAGCAGCAATACCGCCGACAAACTTGCATAACGCCAGAAGAGCAGTGTAAAGGGCGCGCTGTATTGCAAGCCATATTCGGCAGCGACGAACCCCGAGTTCCAGAGCAGTACAAAAAGCAGCCCTAGAGCAATGCTTGCGCAATAGCGATGGAGCATAAAAACCTTCTCTACCGGCGGCGATTCTGTTCAGTATAAGGTGGCTACTGTGCCATACACCTGCCGCTTAGGGTAAAAAGCGTTTGCCTATTCGCTTAAAATAGCTTTCCATCTCAGTGACGGCCGCAAGCGTGGTTTTTTCAACCTTACTGCGTGAAAGCCTAAAATTATTGGTGACTGTCTTCTGCGTCTCTGCCAGATAATCTTTAGCATCGAGTTTGGCCAAATGGCTTTGCAGTGTGACATGATCAAGTTCGATCTTTGTCTTGCGGGCGATGGCATCGCTTAATTTCTCAAATGAGCTGCTGATATGCTGCCATTTATCATGCGCCTCCATGGCCGCCAGATGAGCTTGCAGCGCAGCTTCATCGCTCTTGCTGGCCAGGTGCTGAGAAGCTTGATGCAGTTTTCCATTTATTTCCGAGAGCCTGCCCCTGGTAGTTTGCCACAGTTGTCTGCTGTCCGTTGAAAGCTCCTTCGCCTTGTGATCTATTGTCTCGCTGACTTGATGAATTTTTTCTCGAGATTTATCTATTTTTTCTTTAAGCAGTTCTTTCATTATTAACCCCACTTATTTACTTGCCGTTGCTTATCTTATATCCCGGATCGCAGGCCCCTGCGCAGATAGTTTTAAGTATAGACATTTACAAGCTAACACCATCATAGTTAAGAAAATTTCTTGTATATATGGATTTTCATATATACTCTATTGGGTATGTTGCTTTTTAAGGAAATCTTTAATGTCATCCCCCAAGCAAAGCGTCTTGTTTTTAGGCTCAGGCAACTCGGCGCGTTCGCAAATGGCAGAGGCCCTTCTACGCCATCAGGCGGGCGATAAGTTTGAGGTCTTCAGTGCCGGTACGGCACCCAGGGAAATTGATAATAGAACGCTTGCCGCTTTAGCTGATTTTGGGTTATCCGTTAAGCAACTGTCCTCCAAGAGTGTCGAGACTTTTGCAGGTCAGCATTTTGATTTTGTAATCACGCTTTGTGATCCGGCGCGCAAAGAGTGCCAAAGCTACCCGAGTAGCGATCAACAGCTGGCCTGGGATTTTGCAGCGCCGACATCTCAAGCGGGGCAACTGCCATTTCAAGCCACCTTGAGTGAGCTGAATAAGCGCATTGCGATGTTTGTATTAGTGCAATCTAAGCATAAAGAAAAGCTTAAGATGCAGCCGCAGCAGGATCCTACCCAGTTTTATAAATGTCTTAGCGATGAGATCCGCCTGAAGAGTCTACTGTTGATTCAATATCAAGGTGAACTTTGTGTTTGTGAACTGATGGGGGCATTAAACGAGAGC
>JBFGZH010000413.1:0-2283 GCA_041586895.1 Psychromonas sp.
CTGCGTTCAAATGTAGTATCCCATGAAACGGGTAAATTGATTGATGATGAAGTGAAGGCATTTATTGATAAAAACTACGCGCGCGCAGAAAAAATATTAACCGAGAATATTGATATTCTCCATGCCATGAAAGATGCGTTAATGAAGTATGAAACCATTGATAGCGAGCAGATTGATGATCTGATGGCCAGAGTCGAAGTACGCCCGCCGGTAGATTGGGACGAAGAGCTGGAAGCGAAAAAAGAGACCGAGGTTAAAAAGGAAGTAAAAGAAAACACAGCTGCTGATACAGCAACTGAAGATGCAGATAATGTCGAGCAACAGCAGGGGGCGACTGAAAATGTCAGTGAACCTGAGGAACAGCAAGAAGCATCGACAACTGAAAAGCCGAAAGATAAATAAACGGCGCTTTCTTTAAAACCGACTCAAAAAAACCTAAGCTTGCTTAGGTTTTTTATTATTACTTTCTGATGATTATTTCGCGGAGAAAAAATGCTGCTGCACAGTAAAAATAAAGTACTGGATTTGAGTTCAACTAAGGTGATGGGCATTCTCAATGTCACCCCTGATTCCTTTTCCGATGGCGGCCGTTTTGCCAATATCGATAATGCCCTGCGGCAGGCGGAAAAGATGGTTGAGCAGGGTGCCGCTATTATTGATATCGGCGGAGAATCAACACGACCCGGCGCAAAGGATGTTGCTTTGGACGATGAACTGGCGCGGGTGATTCCGGTAATAGAAAAAATTCATGCCAATTTAGACTGCTGGATCTCCATTGACAGCAGCAAAGCAGAGGTTATCGCTGCCGCCGTAAATGCCGGCGCGGATCTGATCAATGATGTCCGAGCATTGACAGCGCCGGGCGCATTACAGGCTGCGGTTGAGGCTGATCTGCCTGTTTGTCTGATGCATATGCAGGGAGCGCCTCGTTCAATGCAGAATGCGCCGGATTATGAGAATGTGCTGCTGGCGGTAAAAGAGTTCTTAATGCAGCGGGTTAATACTTGCCTTGATGCCGGGATAAAAAAAGAAAATATTATTTTAGACTTAGGTTTTGGTTTTGGTAAACAACTACAGCATAATCTGCAGCTCCTGGCCGCGACCAGAGAGTTTGTTGCATTAGGTTATCCTGTGCTGACCGGTGTTTCCAGAAAATCAATGTTTGGTCAATTATTAAATCGTGATATAAATAACCGTCTTGCAGGAAGCCTTGCCGGCGCCTTGCTTGCCGCGCAACAGGGATCGCAAATTATTCGCGTTCATGATGTGGCTGAAACTGTTGATGTCCTGAAGGTTTTACAAGCAGTCAGTGCATTTAACAAATAATTTTTAGTAAAAAGAGAAACCCATGAAAAAGAAATATTTTGGCACTGATGGTGTGCGCGGTAAAGTCGGTGCATCTTTAATCACGCCTGAGTTTGCTTTAAAACTTGGTTGGGCAGCTGGGCGTGTACTGGCTAAATCGGGCTCAAAAAAAGTGTTAATCGGCAAAGATCCGCGTATTTCCGGTTATATGCTTGAGGCGGCACTGCAGGCCGGACTGACCGCAGCAGGTTTACGCCCGGTGCTGATGGGGCCGATGCCGACACCCGCTGTTGCTTATCTGACCCGTACTTTTCGTGCCGCAGCGGGTATTGTGATCAGTGCTTCTCATAATCCTTATTATGATAACGGCATTAAGTTTTTCTCCGATGCCGGTGTGAAATTATCGGAAAAAGTGGAACTTGAGATTGAAGCGGAAATTGATAAAGAGCTGACATGTGTTGAATCCGGTGAGTTAGGTAAAGCGGCTCGAATTAACGATGCTGCCGGGCGTTATATTGAATTTTGTAAAAGCACCTTCCCAAGTAAATATGATTTACGCGGCTTAAAAGTGGTGGTCGATTGCGCCAATGGTGCAACCTACCATATTGCCCCGTTAGTGATTAATGAGCTGGGTGCAAAAGTGATTCCGATGGGCGTTGAACCCAACGGGGTCAATATCAACCTCAATTGCGGCGCAACCAGCATGCAGGCGATTGCTGAGCGGGTGGTTGAAGAACAGGCTGACTTTGGTATCGCTTTTGATGGCGATGGTGATCGAGTGATGATGGTCGATCATAGCGGTTATATTCTTGATGGTGATGAGCTGCTCTATATCATTGCTCGGGACAGATTACGCAGCGGGCGACTAAATGGCGGCGTTGTTGGTACAAAAATGTCCAATCTTGGCTTGCAGCAGGCACTGAAAACCCTGGGCATTCCTTTTGAGCGTTCCGATGTGGGTGACCGCCATGTTATGGA
>JBFGZH010000414.1:0-2261 GCA_041586895.1 Psychromonas sp.
CTAATACGAAACTGTCTCTAATTAATACACCTATTTATAACAGAAGGACAGCCTTACAAACAACAGCGGATTGCATTTATAAAATTCGCCATAAATTATAACAATCAAACGTTTAGTCTTTTAATTTCAGTTGCTTATAAATTTACAGCTGCAAACATAATAATTATCTGTCTCACTATAATTAGGCAATTATTCCTGAACACCCACCGCAACTGTATATACAACCAGCTTCGACAAAAGGGAAACTATATCACAGTCAAAGCAATGCGGGCCCGACTAGCTACGGGGATAACTATGTAATTACTCCTTATCGCCATTGCAACTAATGGAATAAAGCTTCATTTATTTTTTGCTGATAGTCGTTGCCTACGCAATTAGCACTCTGGCTTGGCGTACTGTTTTTGCAGCATGCGTAAACTTTTGCCCACCAATACTATTACCACGGCACCAATTAGCACTGGAGTAATTAAAAACCCCCACCCCTGACCTGAAAGCATAATCAGCAGAGGATTAGCGCCTGCTGGCGGGTGGGTTGTTTTAGATGCAAGCATCGCCGTCACCCCTAAGCCCGTCGCTACTGCTAAGGTTAACGGAGAAACACCGACATATTGCACGAAAAACAGCCCAATAAAGGCAGTGATGAAGTGCCCAAGTATAACATTTTTAGCTTGTGCTAACGGGCTATCCGGCACACCAAAAACTAATACTGCGGTCGCGCCAAATGGCGCCATGAGTAAAGCAACGTCACTCAGGCTTGTTTCCAGGAAAGATAATAAACCTATAGCAATGGCTGAGCCGATTCCTGCAATAACGGCTAAAAAGATATGATTCATAAACACTCCAAAATTGTAGACCAATCTGTCTACATTGAACTATAGACAAACCGGTCTACTCTTGTCAATATAGTTATCAGCAATGGAGGTGATATATGAGTAAAAAAAGACAATTACTGATTGATACGGCACTCGCGCTTTTTTATAAAAATGGCGTCAACTCAATTGGAATAAATGAAATATTAAAGGTTTCCGGCGTTGCCAAAAGAACGCTTTATAGCCATTTCGACAGCAAAGAGGCCTTGGTGCTTGCAACCTTAAAGCAGCGACATGACATCTTTATCGAGTGGCTGGAAGAAAAGTTGTCGAACACACAGTCTGATCAAGAGGTGATCGAGCAACTATTTACTGCCCTGGAGGGATGGTTCAGCGGCACTGACGCCAAATTAGGCTGTTTTCGAGGCTGCTTCTTTATTAATACCAGCGCTGAGTTTAGTGATGCAAAGAGTGAGGTTTCGCGCTATTGCCGCCTACATAAGGAGCAGGTAAGGCTGCTTATTGAAAAAAAATTGAGCGGGAAAAAGCCGCACCTTCTTGATGCTATTTGCATTATCAAGGAAGGTGCGATTACCACTGCTTATATGACAGGAAAGGGAGCTGAGGTAACGTCCAAGTCGATACAACTCCTCAACCAGCTTTGACTCTAAAATATAAGAAATGGTGCTTTAAGTATCTGCAAATGTGCCCCGCGCAAGAAAATTTTTCACGGCCACCAGCGTTTCTCTATTTTTGTGGATATTATGGTGGTTGTAAGGGAGAATAATCAACTCATCCATATCATTGCTTTTTACCGAAGAAATCTCCACTCGCCCATCACTGTCATCGGGCAAAAACAATCGCCCGATCATACTCTCATTTCTGCTGCCGGCGATAACACCAATTTTAAAGCGCTTATTCTCTGCAAAAGATCGGTACTGCAAATTCGGCAACAGATCTCGTATAGGTCTGAAAACCCTTGAATATAAGGGAATAAGACCAGCAATGGTTGCCAATCTGGAGCCGTTATGCGGCGTGGCAATAAACACACATTTACCGACATTATTTTTCTCTACTGAGTCAATATATGCTCTGGTAATAAGCCCCCCCATACTGTGGGCAACATAATTGACCACATCAAACTCCTGGACAATTTCGTTTATTTGCCGATAAAGTGCATTTCTACACTGTGCAAGACTGCCAAAAGTAGTTGGCAGCTTGACCGAAAGAACAGCAAAACCAGCGGCTTTGAGTCCGGTTTCAAGATAAGACATATCCGAGTTATTCTTCCTGAAACCATGGATAAGAATGGTGATCTCTTTTTTCACAACGACGACAGAGCCTTATTTATAAGTGAATGATTATTCTTAGCATGGCCTAAATTATAGTGAATTTATAAAATCTGTATACACAACCAGTTTTTATTTATCAGAAGCATTAAAGCCTAATAAC
>JBFGZH010000415.1:0-2260 GCA_041586895.1 Psychromonas sp.
CACTTCCAAGATAAAAACAGAACAGTTAATTATTCCGCCTGGTTGTTTTTTCTGTGTAGTTTTGTTGGTGGAATGAATTCCACGCCCCTTATTTTGGTGTTTTGTGTTGAGTGCATGCCATAACGCATTGGTTTTGGGTGCGGATTTATACCACTTGATTAAGTTTGTGATCTATTTTCGGAAGTGCGGCTTCAGCCGCGCAGTTTGCTATAAGGCGCGGCTGAAGCCGCACTTCCAAGATAAAAACAGAACAGTTAATTATTCCGCCTGGCTGTATTTTCCTGTGTAGCTTGTTGGTGGAATGAAGAAAGGAGTCGCAGAGCTCCTCCGCTCATAACACTAGACTGTCGTCTAATTCGCTCCACGCCCCTGGGTCTGGTGTTTTGTGTTAAGCGTATGCCATAACGCATTGGTTTTGGGCATAGGCCCCAGTATGAAACGATGTCATCAATGACTTGACCTAGGGCTTCAAGTTGCAAGCAAAGCCGTTTAGAATAAGTCCTATTTCGGTTTGATTTTTGAGCCTTTGCTTCCCTTCCTTTTATCCTTGTGTATAATCTTGTCAAAATGACGGAACGTTGATGTGTTCTGAGTTGATAAAAAATTATATGGAATGGTTTTGGTGTTTTTAGCTGGCTTTGTATGCGCAGTTAATAGAAATGCTAAAGCTTTAATATTGTACTCACTTAAAAAGAACTGACTATGTTATCTCTGCATAAATTGATACTCCCTGTTGCTTCAGCCTTTATTCTTGGCGGCTGCAGCTTAGCTGGCTCGCATCTCTCTTTAGCCGATAAAGAGGTGCTCAATGTTGAGCAAAAGACTGAGCAGGTCAATGTATATCCCTTATCGCATGCTTTTATTGCCAACTATGACGATTACTCAGCAAGCGAGCAGGCGCAGACTAACCGCCAGTTAGATGCACAGATGGCCGCCTATGAATATCGCGTCGGACCTGGCGATGTTCTAAATATTACCGTCTGGGAACATCCTGAGCTGACCATACCTGCGGGATCTGAGCGTAGTGCCGAGTCTTCAGGTAACTGGGTACATGCTGACGGTTTTATCTATTATCCCTATATAGGTTTTGTAAAAGTGGCCGGTCATACGGTGATTGAGATCCGTGACAAGATGACCAGCAGACTGCGCAAATATATTGAAGATCCGCAGGTGGATGTCAATATTGCCGCTTTCCGTTCACAAAAAAGTTATATTACCGGTGAAATCAATGCCCCGGGTAAGCAGGCGATTACCAATATTCCGTTAACCCTGCTTGATGCCATCAATAATGCCGGTGGTTTAACTGACGATGCGGACTGGCGCAATGTTAGCCTGACGCGCAATGGTGAAGCAGAAAATATCTCGCTTTATAAACTGATGCAGAAAGGCGATCTGACCCAAAACCGTCTGATCCAGCCGGGTGATATTATTCATGTGCCGCGTAATGATTCACAAAAAGTATTTGTGCTAGGTGATGTTAACAATCCGGAGATGCTCAAAATCGATCGCTCCGGGATGAGTTTAACCGAAGCCTTAAGCAGCGTAGGCGGAATCAATGAGCTCTCCGCCAATGCCACCGGCGTCTTTGTGATTCGCAGCAGCGAGCGCGATGCTAAAAATGCGCCTTACCTGCAGGCAATACGTGCCAAAAGCCAGGCGGCGAATGGCGATGCGTCGCAAAACGCAGTGGCCAATATTTATCAGTTAGATATCAGCGATGCCTCGGCGTTAGTGATCGGTACCGAGTTTGAACTGCAGCCTTATGATATTGTCTATGTCACGGCCGCGCCAATCGAACGTTATAACCGTGTGCTTAGGAAGCTGATACCTACGGTTTCTTTTATTGATACTGTTTCTGATACTGTGTTGAACATAAAAAGCTGGTAAATCGCATGTTTGATAAAATATTAGTGGTCTGTGTCGGTAATATCTGCCGCTCACCTTCGGCTGAATATCTGCTGAAAAGCCTACTGCCCAATAAAACTATCGCCTCGGCAGGGGTTGGTGCTCTGGTGGACAAGCCTGCCGATAAACTGGCCGCTGAAGTGGCCAGCGAGCACGGCATCAGTTTAGACGGGCATAGTGCACAACAGCTAACGGCGGATTTATGTCATGACTTTGATCTGATCCTGGTGATGGAAAAAGGCCATATCGGCGCCATCACCGAGATAGCGCCGGAAGCACGCGGTAAAACCATGCTCTTAAGCCACTGGGTCGGTAAACAGGATATTCCCGACCCCTATCGGCAAAGCAAAGAGGC
>JBFGZH010000416.1:0-2260 GCA_041586895.1 Psychromonas sp.
GAAAAAGCAATGTTTGAAGAAAGAAGGGATTCTGCCCGATAAAGTGATTGCCTGCGTCGGCGGCGGCTCCAATGCCATCGGCATATTCAATGACTTTATTGCTGATGAAAGTGTCGAACTGATTGGGGTTGAACCGGGCGGCCACGGTGTTGAAACCGGTGAGCACGGCTGTCCTATCTCCTACGGCTCAAAAGGGATCTTCTTTGGTATGCACTCCTTAATGATGCAGGATAAATACGGGCAGGTACAGGAGTCCTACTCTATCTCTGCCGGGCTGGATTTCCCTTCCGTGGGGCCACAACATGCGCACCTCGCACAAACAGGCCGTGCGCAATATGTAAACGCCACAGATGATGAAGCCTTAGCGGCCTTTAAAGCCCTTTCTGAAAATGAAGGCATCATTCCGGCATTGGAATCAGCCCATGCCCTGGCCTATGCGCTTAAACTTATTGAACAGGACGATAAAGAGCAGATTATCATTGTTAATTTATCCGGTCGTGGCGATAAAGATATCTTTACTGTCGCTGAAATTTTTGAACAAAAAGGAATGATCTAATGAGCAAACGTTACCAGGCTTTATTTAACCGTCTTGAAACTGAAAAGCAGGGCGCATTTGTTCCTTTCGTCACTATTGGCGATCCTAATCGTGAACTTTCCCTTAAAATTATCGACACCTTAGTCACTGCCGGTGCCGATGCGCTGGAGCTGGGTATCCCTTTTTCCGACCCGGTCGCCGATGGTGTGGTGATTCAAGATGCCTCTACCCGCGCGTTAAAGTCAGGCGCGACACCGGACAGCTGCTTAGAGATAATCGCAGAGATTCGCAAAAAACACCCGACAGTGCCTATCGGCCTGCTGCTTTACGTTAATCTGGTATATCGTAACGGCATTGAAAACTTTTATGAACGTTGCGCTAAAGCCGGTGTCGATTCAATCTTAATTGCCGATGTACCATTGCACGAAAGCGCTCCTTATCGTGCTGCGGCTAAAAAGTTCGGCATTGAACAGATCTTTATCGCACCGCCTAATGGCGATCAGGAAACGCTGCAGCAGGTAGCGGAATACGGATCAGGTTATACCTACCTGCTCAGTCGTGCCGGTGTGACCGGTGCCGACACCAAAGCCGGCATGCCGGTTGAGCATATGTTAAAAACACTTAACAAGCATAATGCGGCTCCTTCACTGCTCGGTTTCGGCATTTCTAAGCCCGGCCAGGTCAAAGAAGCAATCCAATCGGGTGCGGCAGGTGCAATCTCAGGCTCAGCCGTGGTGAAAGTTATTCAGGATAACCTCGATAACCCGGAACGATTGCTGCAGAAAATGCACGCTTTTATTAGCAAAATGAAGCTGGCGACGCATAAGTAAAACTGCCCCTTTTCAAAAATAGGGCTTATTTTATTATCTGTTATTAAGGCTTTCGCTTTCAGGCTAATGGTTTTAACTCTTAATGGGAGTTACGCCTTTGACGGCGTGTTACTTTTCTTTGCCCTGCCAAAGAAAAGTAACCAAAAGAAAGGCAGCCCAAGCCATTTTTTTGGCTTATAATGCTCAATCACTTTTTAACGCATCACCTCAGACATTACTTCCCTGTACTGACTGAGGTTAGGAAAATCAAAGGGCGCGCAGAGCTTACCCGCTCATAAGCCTGAACAGCAGTTCAATTCGCTCCATGATTTTCCTTGCTAAAGTGCTTGTTCACTATAAGAAAAATGGATGGGGAATACCTAGCCGCATTGTTTAGTTAATTTAATAATAACAATTCAGCACTTTACTTGCAGGTTGATTTGATATTAGAGTGGGTTTGCCCACTTTTTTATTAAGGGAGAAATATGAAACAATTTTTTGAATTTATTCCGCTGATTATCTTTTTTGCGGTCTATAAAATGGTTGATATTTATATGGCTACGGCATCGTTAATGGTCACTATGGGCTTGATGCTGGCGTATAACTATTTCAAAAACGGCAAAGCAGAAAAAATGCATATAATCACCTTTGTGATGGTTGTCGTTTTTGGCGGCTTAACCTTGTTCCTGCATGATGATGCTTTTATTAAATGGAAAGTGACTGTGGTTTACGCGCTGTTTTCTGTTGCGCTGTTAGTCAGCCAGCTTCTCTTTAAAAAGCCTATTATTAAGCAGATGCTCAGTAAAGAGCTCAGCCTGCCGGATAATGTCTGGAATAACCTCAATGCTGCCTGGGCAGTGTTTTTTGCCGTACTAGGCGCTGTCAATGTGTATATCGCCTTTAGCCTGTCACAGGA
>JBFGZH010000417.1:0-2242 GCA_041586895.1 Psychromonas sp.
ACATTAGCAATACGCAGCAGTGCTTTTACGTCAGGATCGTGCGGTACTGCGTTCAGTGGATCCCAGAAGAAAATCAGTATATCAATCTGCTTTTCTGAGATTAATGCACCAAGTTGCTGGTCGCCACCCATAGGACCGCTGATCATATTTTTAATGGCCAGGCCGGTTTCATTGCTGAGCATTCTGCCCGTTGTGCCGGTCGCATATAAAAAATGGTGTTGCAGTTTTTCTTTATTCTCTTTTACCCAGCGCAGCATTTCCGGTTTGCAGGAGTCATGAGCAACAAGGGCGACATGTTTATGGGATGGCATGGTACGGGTTGTTTTTTGCATTAATCTTATTTCCATTGTCGATTTAACGCCTTTCCTTGTTTTACCAATCCGGGCAAAAAACAGTAAAAGACTTGCTTATTCAGTATGACGGCTATTACAAAGTTAGCAATCAACAAATAGTAACTTATTGTTAAAACTGTTGCATCTACTTGCGCGATTATCGGATAGCTAAAGCAGTGTTAATCTTATGGCTGGCCGTTAACCGGAAACTGAGCGTGTGGTTAGTTGTCACCAGGGGCCGCGGCTTCAGCCGCGCTGTTATTTGCTCGAACATATATCGCTCGGCTAAAAACAGGACTCGCAGATCTCGTCCGCTCATCCCCTAGGCTGTCGCCTAATTCGCCCAAGGCCTCGGTGATAGCAGGCTACGAGCAGTGATTTTGCGTTAAAAACGCTGTGGGGATTCCTCTGGCTTTAGCTGCGCTCTAAAACTCAAACTGGTAGCGGGTTTGATAGCGATATTCTTGATCGGGCGCTAACAAGCAACAGGGCTGCGGCCAGTGCGGATGATTGGGGGAGTCGGGTAAAAACTGCGTTTCCAGGGCGATACCGGCATAATCCCCATATTCACCACCGCTGCGCTTTGGCGTACCGGCTAACCAGTTGCCGGTATACAGCTGCAGCGCCGGTTTATCGGTAAATACTCTCAGGGTCACACTGTTATCTGCGCTGCTCAGTGCCGCTGCGCATTCCCCCTGTTGACACTTGCTATTGAGCAGAAAGGCATGATCATACCCCTTGGCAGCCTGTTGCTGAGCATCGCTTAAAAAATCCTTGGCAATCACCTTGGGCTGGCGAAAGTCAAAACTGCTGCCGCTAACAGCTGCCAGCTCAGCACAAGGAATGCCCGCCTCATCAGTCGGCAGGTAATAATCGGCATTGATATAAAGCCTGTGATTTCGACAATCCGTGTTCGACTCGGCGCCGCTGAGGTTAAAATAAGCATGGTTAGTGAGATTAACCGGGGTGCTTTTATTGCTGGTGGCACGATAACGGATCAGCAGCTGGTTATTCTCAGTTAACCGATAACAGACGACGACTTCCAGCTCACCGGGAAAACCCTGATCGCCATCCTGTGATAGCAGTGCAAAGCAAACAGCGTTTTCACTCTGCTCGACAATCTCCCAGCGCCGCTTATCAAAACCAGCCGGGCCGCCATGCAGGGTATTGCCCGCCTGATTGGTTTGCAGCTGATAGTGTTGACCGGCGATAGTAAACTGCCCCTGTGCAATACGGTTGGCATAACGGCCGACCGTTGCCCCTAAGTAGGTGTCATGTTTTGCAAAGTCGGCCATGCTGGAGACACCGAGCAATACCTCGCGGGGCTCACCTGCCACAGGCACTATACAGCTCAACCAGGTTGCGCCGATATCCATAAAGGTCACCGTCATGCCGGCTTGATTGTGTAAGCTTACTAATCTGGCTGGATGGCCGTCAAAGGCCGGCTTTGCACTCATGGTTTTTTGTAAAGACTCGCTGCTACTTAGTCGGGTCATGGTGTTTTCTCTACTTAATGGTGAAAATGACGGTATAAAGATAGAAGGACAAGTTCGGCCCGGCGCGATAAACAGCTAAGCGAATAGTTTGTCGCGCAGGGATAAGCTTTAAATTTGACCCGCACCATGTTGTGGCGTACAGATATAAATAGATTCTTTAATACCTGTTTTTGCTTGATACTTAGCTTCAATCGCAGCTTTTGCTTCAGCAACCAGGTGCGCAGGCATTAACGCTACACAGCAACCGCCAAAGCCGCCACCTGTCATGCGCGCGCCACCCTGAGTGCCTATCACCTCGGCCAGCACTTCGACAATATAGTCAATTTCCGGCACCGTGATTTCAAAATCATCGCGCATCGAAGCATGAGAGGCATACATATATTCCCCGACTTGCTGCAGATCCCCGGCAATCAG
>JBFGZH010000418.1:0-2218 GCA_041586895.1 Psychromonas sp.
CAGAATTTTAATCGCTCCGTCAGCCAGCCCTTTATACACAGCCGCGGACTCCGCCGGGCTCTGCATGGAATGAATGCTGGCGGCACTGATCCCTTTACTCTGTAAAAACTGCAGTTGGTCCTGAATCAGGGCTAACAGCGGAGAAACCACCAGCGTCAGGTGCGGAAGCTGGAGCGCCGGCAACTGATAACATAATGATTTTCCCGAACCGGTCGGGAAAATAGCAGCACTGCTCTGGCCGTTGAGCAGCGTCTGAATAACCTGCTCCTGTCCGGCGCGAAAGGATGAAAAGCCAAAATATTGCTTGAGTAACTGTTGCATAGCAGACCTTATGATTAACTGAAGTGCATTTATAACATATAATCCCCCCTCAATTGACCGACAGATAGAAATTATGCGCATTCACGCCGTCCACAAACTTTATCAACAGCGTCTTAGCCGCTGCACTCGACCTTTTCTGGCACGCGGCGGACGCATTGCGCGCTGTACTCAGTGCATGCTGTTGCCGCACTTATGTATTTGTAAGCTGAAAAGAACAGTTGCAACTGACAGTGCTTTTTTACTGTTAATGTATGATGATGAGATTCTCAAGCCAAGCAATACTGGCAGGCTCATTGCCGACTTGATCCCCGATACCTATGCCTTTATCTGGTCACGCACTGAGCCGGATCCCGAGCTGCTGCAACTGTTAAAGAATCCGCAATGGCAGCCGGTTATTGTCTTTCCCGAAGAATACAGCAGTGCCGAACGGGTGATACGCCACTATCAACCGCCAGATCCGCAGCAACGGCCACTGTTTGTTTTATTCGATGGCAGTTGGGCACAGGCCAAGAAAATGTTCCGTAAGAGCCCTTATCTGGATGCTTTTCCGGTTTTATCCTTTTCTCCGCAGAGCATCTCCCGTTACCTGGTGCGCAAAGCGGTGAAGGATAATCAGCTGGCCACCGCGGAGGTGGCCGGGCGCGTCTTAGAGTTTATCGGCGAGCATGACAATGCGGCCGTCATGGATCTGTTATTTGAAACCTTCAAAGAAAACTATATGCTCGGCAAAGAGCGCAAACAGCTGCCCGACAATGCCGCGCAATTTAGCCTTGCGCAATTACTGCAACAGAACATTCAGGAAAAACCATGAGTACAGCTTACCTCGATGAGTTTTTAATGATCACTTTAGTACATATGCTGGCAGTTATCTCACCCGGCCCGGATTTTGCCATTGTTATTCGCCAGAGCATCAGCCGAGGACGAAGCACCGCCCTGGCCACCAGCCTGGGCATTGCCTGCGGCATTTCCGTACATATACTTTACACTCTGTTAGGGATCGGACTTATTATCAGCCAGTCGCAAACGGCCTTGCTCAGCGCACAAATAGCCGGCGCATTGTATCTCTCCTACCTCGGTAGCAAACTGCTCGCCAGCAAGCAGCCGACAGGCCGCCCAGCCTTAATGGCCAACCACAGCGCAAGCAGTTATAAGCAGGCCTTTACAATCGGCTTTATGACCAATTTGCTAAACCCGAAAGTGACCCTGTTCTTTTTAGCCATTTTTACCACTATGGTCAGCGTTGATACGCCCCTGCTGGTGCAAAGCCTTTATGGCGTATGGATCGCTCTGACGACCGCACTGTGGTTCTCATCGCTGTCCCTGCTTTTTTCACAACAAAAGGTCCGTAATAAATTTGTCAGTTACGGTTATATTTTTGAGCGCATAATGGGCACTCTGCTGCTTGTTTTTGCTGCAAAGCTGGCCTTCTCCCTATTTTGATCAAAGATCGCCAGCCGTGGTTATTTCCAGAGCTTACTAATGGGCGTATCGGGCGAATAGTGGTGGGCAATTTGTGCCTGCAACAGTTCCGCGGTGGCTATCGCATCGGTCAGAGCGTGATGCGGCGTATAGGCAGGCAGCCCGTACCTTGTGCGGCTAGCGCCGAGGCGAACAGGTTTAGGCCGGGTTCCCTTCAACCAGTTAATAAATCCACTGGCGGCGCGGTTCTGAATATCCGCTTCTATCTCCAGCGTATCCACCAGGGGAAACATAATCCCTTCGCCAATACGCGCCTGCAGCGCGATATTAAAAAACTCCCTTTCGATAGGCCGGTAATGGACGACCACCACACTCTCTGCCAGCGCTTCCAGGACCATCTCTAAAATGCGGATAAGATCCGGCGCGTCGACGATATCACTATGGGTAATACCATGAATGACCACCGACTCCTTTCCCA
>JBFGZH010000419.1:0-2214 GCA_041586895.1 Psychromonas sp.
GATGAACGATTGAAATAACTGGGGCCTCGGCTTTAGCCGAGCTATATAGCAAATGAATTGTATATTACAGCGCGGCTGAAGCCGCGGCCCCCATTGTAGTAAGTTACTGAACCATGACTTAACTCAATCAATCATAATGAATGAGTCAAGCTACTAGGTACTTTTTCTAGTAACCAGCTGAGTCACTATCGACTCCTGCTGCTGACGTATCGCCGGTTGTTCAGCCATATTTAAGACCATTAAAACGCTGCGCTCACCAATCAGCAGAAAATCCTGGCGAATGGTGGTCAGCGGCGGCGAAAAATAAGCACTGTCCGAGGTATCATCGAAGCCAATCACAGAGACTTGCTGCGGTATCTTCAGCTCAGCTTCATTTAACGCTCTTAATACCCCCAGCGCCATTTGGTCATTACCGACCAGCACGCCATCAAAATGCTGATGATTGTCCAGCACCTCGCGGGTACAGAAATAACCACTACCGGCCTGCCAGTCGCCCTCACACTGCCCGATGATCTCAATATCGTCATGTCCGCTTAAGACATCCATCCAGCCCTGCACACGCTGCTCTGAGGCGCTGGAGTCATGCGGGCCGGTAATAAATAACAAACGTTTTCGCTGCAGAGACAGCATCAGCTCGGCCGCCTGCTGAGCGCCTTCATAGTTTGCCGCATAGACAGCATTGACCTGACTATTCGGCGGAACATCAATAAACACGAAATGGATATCGGAATACTCAGCCACCAGCATCTCGGCTTCTTCTTTGCTCAACGGAATATTCATAATAACGCACTCAACCCGCTGCGCTTTAAGCTCACGGATGGCTGCGGTAATTTTTGCCAATGAATGCTCGGCAACCACCGACAGGGAGATACCGTAACCCAGCTCTTTTGCCTGCTTGCGAATGCCGTTAGCAATCAATGAAGCACCATGCAGGTGAATATCTATAGTCACCAGACCTATCACTTTTGATTTTGCCCGGCCTAATATTTGTGCGCCTTTATTAGGCACATAACCGAGCTTCTTAATGGCAGCATTTACTTTTTTTCTGGTTTCTTCTGCAACATTGGGTGAGCCATTGGTCACTCGGGAAACCGTCTGTGTCGATACATTGGCTAATTTAGCCACATCCTTAAATGTCACGCTCATCGAATTCAATCCATATACTTTCATTTAAAAAAATTGTAACCGAGTCGCTGCTGCGATGCACTAAGTTAGGCTTGAAAGACATAATTTCTTTACGCCTACTATCCATAATCTCTAAATCGGCTTGTTGAATGCGAGGAAGTGCAACCTTTATTATCCCACCTATTGTGGAGAGATGGAATGTTTCCGGAAACATTTTGCTGAGGAAAGAGCGGAATATGAAGGGTCATTGAGGTTGCCGGCTTTGCGGCAAAAAAAAAGCAGAGTGATATCACTCTGCTTTAGGGAAAAGAAGAAATTCAGCTGTTATTTAGCAAGCTGTTCCTGCAGTTGAGCATCTTCCAGTTCAACAGCAGTCTTAGCCATTTTCGTCTTAATTCTGAAATACATACCCACAAGAAGAACCAGACCAACGATACCATAAATTACCATTAAGCCTTTATCACCGGTTACCAGACCAAGGTCAGAGAATACGATGTACGCACCCAGTACCATGTAAAGAATGATGCCTGACGCTTCAAAGCGGAATGCCCAAGGCGTGATATCGATATTTTCGTTAACAGGCATAATGTAAGCATTCTCACGAGGACGCAGTTTACCGATAAGTAACATAATTGCACAACAGATAGCGAATAGTACTGCTAGCTGATGGAAGAAGTGTAATTCAGCAAGTGGCTTAAGTGGACCTAATGAATCATGGAATGAACTCGGAGTAAACTGAATAATACCGTAAGATACCACGAAGAACGCCAAAGATACTTTTGCTGCAATCGCTGGAACATACTTAGTGATGTAACCCATAAATACGATAGTAAAGATTGGTACACTAAATAGACCGGCAAGACGCTGTAGTAGATCGAATAGACCGTTTGGCGCATACATAACGAACGGGGCAATAACAACCGATGAGATTGCAATGAACACACCGAAGATACGTCCTTTACGTACTAACTCTTGGTCAGAAAGTTTACCTTCTTTATCAAAGAAAGGCTTATATACATTTAGCGTAAATAGTGTGGTTGATGAGTTCAATACACCGTTAAAGGTAGATAGGATTGCACCAAACATCGC
>JBFGZH010000420.1:0-2212 GCA_041586895.1 Psychromonas sp.
AGGCGGCATTATTGCCGGGGTGGGGATTGTCGTCTTATTTTGGTCGGTTATTAAAGTATTAGGGCAAATTGAAGAATCGTTTAATGAAATATGGGGTATTAAGAAAAGTCGCAGCTTTGCCAGAAAGTTTAGTGATTACACCTCGATCATGTTGATTTGTCCGGTTTTATTGATTATGTCCAGCAGTATCACCGTTATTATTAGCAGCCAGATCACCCTGCTGGTGAATAAGTTGTCCTTTCTGGGTCCGGTTCTTCCGCTTATCATTACCAGTCTTAAAATACTGCCTTATGCCGTCACCTGGACGGTCTTTACTTTTATTTATATTTTTATTCCTAATGGCAAAATAAACTTTCAGGCAGGCCTTTTAGGAGGGATTATTGCAGGAAGCAGTTATCAGCTTGTGCAATGGGGCTATATCACCTTTCAGGTGGGGGTCTCCAAGTATGGTGCTATTTACGGAAGCTTTGCGGCTTTACCGCTGTTTTTAGTGTGGCTGCAGATAAGCTGGCTGATTGTCCTGCTAGGCGCTGAAATTTCTTTTGCTAAACAAAATGTAGAAACCTATGAGTTTGAAGCAGATTGCCTGAACGCCAGCCATTCTTTTAAACGATTAATCTCCTTATATATTGTGCAGTTAACGGTTAAAAACTTTTGCCGAGGAGAAAAGCCCTGGCAGGCCGAGCAAATATCGCATTTTTTGGAATTGCCCATTCGCTTGGTACGCCAGCAGCTCTTTGAATTAACGGAAGCAGGTCTGTTGGTTGAGGTTAAATGGAATGATAGCGAGAACCTATGTTACCAGCCGGCACGGGCTCCGGAATCGCTAACGATTTTTCATGTTCTCGATACCTTAGACCAGCAGGGGGGGGATGCTGTGCCAATTATAAATTCCGAGGAGCTCAATAAACTAAAAGAAAGTTTTGCTAAGTTTAAGGCCGCAGTTGAAAGCTCTCCTGCCAATATTGCCTTGAAGGATATTTGATAATTGACCTTGCCCTTAAGATAAGGATTAAGCTAATCAGCAATAGCATAAAAGCGATTGGCCTGATAGCTTTTCAGGCTGTTAATAAGCGTGTGTAGATTTTATGACCAGGAGAGTTGATAATGAACTGTTGTAATCGCCCGCCTAAAGGTGGAAGCAATGATATTGGATTAATGCTGAAGGTCTTTCTCGTATTCTTTGTGGTTATTTTTGTATTAGCAGCGCTATTTGGCTAACAAGAGCGGCCTGCTAAGTAGGAAAGCAGTGAAAGCTAAGCTATTTTTCGGCAGATAAAAAAGGCGGACAATTCTGCCCGCCTATGTTAATTGCAAATGCAATCAAGCGGATTGTTTAATGGAAGTAACTTGCGTTCAGCCATAGGTGCACCATGATACTGGCAGCATAACCAAGCGCCACTGCCCATGACCATTTTAGGTGATTAGCAAAAGTGTACACTCCTCGGGCGGTTCCCATCAGGGCAACACCCGCTGCAGAGCCGATCGACAACATACTGCCGCCAACACCGGCGGTCAAGGTCACCAGCAGCCACTGGCCGTGGCTCATTTCCGGGTTCATTGTCAGTACTGCAAACATCACGGGAATGTTATCAACAATGGCCGACAGGAAACCCACCAGTACGTTCGCCCAAGTCGCCCCAAGACCGATATACATCAATTCAGAGGTCACTGCCAGGTAACCAAACTGACCCAGCCCGCCAACACAGAGGATAACCCCATAGAAAAAGAGCAGGGTATCCCACTCGGCACGAGCAATCTTACGGAACAGGTCAAACCCCTCAACATGGTCATGATTCTGTGCCTTTGCACCATCATCACAATGTTCGTCCGGGTTATGTCCGATCATATCCAGTGGTTGATCACCGGTAATAATACGATGCTCCATTTTCTTCAGGTAGTAAGAGAAGAAGCCAAGATAACCCAGGCCAAGCATCATTCCGGTAGCGGGTGGCAGGTGTAAAAAGTTGTGGAAGGACACCGCGGTTACAATGGTCAGAATAAAAAGAGCAATAATTCTCTTTGCGCCTAACTTCATTGTGACCGCGTCATCCATCGCCTCGGGGCGATCCTTACTGACCGTCAGGCTCATAATAGTCGCCGGAATCAACCAGTTAACCAGGGATGGCAGGAAAATAGCGAAGAATTCTGCAAATTCAACTTTTCCTTTCTGCCAGACCATCAGCGTAGTGATATCACCGAAGGGAGAAAA
>JBFGZH010000421.1:0-2201 GCA_041586895.1 Psychromonas sp.
CACCGCTTGGCCCTCTTTCGCAGCGACATTAAAAACAAAATGATCTTGATGTTCTGGAGCCACCTGCTGCGCAGCTTGTTGATTGTCAGATTCAGCGGCAAATTTTGTCTTCGAATCACTGCGCTCACTAACCTTATCCATTTCCTCGAAATCAGAAAGTTCATTATCTAAAGTTATTGACTGCGCCAGCTCATCGGCATCGGACTTGGGGAAGTCTGCCGCAAAATCAATATCTTCAAGCTCATCTCTTTCTGCAGGCTCGACAAAGTCATAATTTTCATCTTCATCCTCACTCTCCGCGCGACTAATCCGCACATTGCCGATAACATCATCCTGACTATCGGCATTCGCTTTGGTGGAGACTAAATTTCCGCTGTCAGCCAAATTATCATTCCTGAGGGCTTTCTCTTTGCGACTCACTATAAAACCATGAACTAAAACTGCCACAATCGCGAGTACGCCAATAACAATTAAGATAAGTTGAAAATGCTGCATCTGTTTTCTCTTCGTTAATGAATTATTTGTAAAATACCTTGAATAGGCGAAAGCGTCTATAATTAGGCAGTTTTTTTTTAGCAAATTGTTACTGCCCGGCATTTTCTCAGTCCATTTCAAATTTTGCAGCATAAAAAACACGCAAACGCATACTATTTCAGATTTAGTTGTACCTGGGCCGCAGGTTCAGCCAGGTTGTTATCTGCGGTTAATTCTCTGCATCTATTCTGCTCGGTTAAAACCGAGGCCCCGGTTTGTGCTAGGCTCAGGCCGATGCTCTTGGTATGTAACAGTAAAAAGCATCAAGCAGTTATTTAATGCGGCGGCGCCAAATACAGGTTAAAATCATTTATTTTAAAGCAAAGCAGAGTTCCATATGTTAAAAAATCAAGTTATTAAACAACCCCTTTCAGGAATCGGCTACCTGCTAAAGGGCACCCGCCTGTTGTGTCACCCTAAGCTGCGCGTTTTTGTCATCTTTCCGTTGCTGGTGAACATTCTTATTTTTGCCGGTGCCTTTTGGTTTTTATTTAGTTCCATTACAGCCTGGATCGACAGTTATATTTCCGGTTTACCGGATTTTCTAAGCTGGCTTTCTTATCTGTTTTGGCCCTTTTTAATCGTCTCGATTTTGTTTGTCTTCTCGTTTTTATTCTCAACGGTTGCCAATTTAATTGCCGCACCTTTCAATGGCCTGCTGGCGGAGAAAACAGAAAATTTATTAACCAATACCGCGCTGGGTGATGAAAGTTTCTCGGACGTAATAAAAGATTTGCCGCGCATCTTTAAACGTGAACTGCAAAAGCTGGCCTATTTTTTACCGCGTATGCTCTTCTGTGGCCTGCTCTTTTTTATTCCGGCAGTCGGGCAAATTGTCGCGCCTTTTGTGTGGTTTGCTTTTGCCGGCTGGATGATGGCCATCCAATATGCAGATTTTCCGTTTGATAACCATAAAATATCTTTTAAAGATATGAAAACGGCACTGGGCAAGCGTTTAACGAAAAACCTGACCTTTGGCATGCTGATCAGCTTTTTTACCACGCTGCCGATTGTTAACTTTTTTATTATGCCGATTGCAGTGTGCGGCGCCACGGCATCCTGGGTGGATATCTATAAACAAGAGATGGTGAACAAGCAATAAACTGAAGGCTGTTATTCTCTCCCTGGATAACAGCCCATAGGCAAATCGCTCAAGCGCCGATAATGCCCATCTTATTAAGCAAAAACACCATGGCAAAGGTGATCAGTAAACCGATAATGCCGATTGCCACGCCTACTTTAAGCATCTGGGTATTTTTGATATGTCCGGATGCATAAGCTAACGCATTAGGCGGGGTACTGACCGGTAGTGACATACCTAAGGATGCCGAGAATGTCACTGCAAGCACCAGAGCCACATGCCCCCCATAGGGCAGTAATGAGTCCATCGACGCTCCCAGAGCAGCCACCAGCGGCAGTAAAAGATTGGCGGTCGCCGTATTCGACATAAAATTCGCCATTACCAAGCACAATGCCGAGGCGCCAACGATCAATAGCAAAGGATGAAAGCTAGCAAAGGGAATGGCAGCAATCGCATTGGCAGCCAGACCGCTTTTATCCAGTGCAACCCCCAGGGCAATACCGCCGGAGACCAGCCAGAGCACATCCCAGGAAATATTCTTTAAATCCTCTTTGGTGATAATTCTAAACATGGAAAAGACCGCCAC
>JBFGZH010000422.1:0-2197 GCA_041586895.1 Psychromonas sp.
GATTCAATCTCTTCTCGCTCAACGGGCGCGCCTGCTGCATCAAAGATATTGACATCACGACGTGTAATTTCGGCTACATCGCCCTCTTCAAGATAGATAAAGCGACGGGTTACGCTTAACAGTGCCAGCTGATCGGATGCCAGGAAGTTTTCACCAATGCCTAAGCCAATCACAATCGGACTGCCGGAACGGGCAACCACAATGCGTTCAGGATCGCGACGATCGACAACAACCGTACCGTACGCCCCTTCCAGTTGTAACGCTGTCTTTTGCAGTGCTTCAACTAAGGTTACAGAGCTACGACGCTCCCACTCAACCAGGTGAGCAATAACTTCGGTATCGGTTTGTGAAACAAACTCGTAACCACGCTCCTGCAGCATTTCACGTAGTGGTTCGTGGTTTTCAATAATACCGTTATGAACAACCGAGATATCACCGGAAACGTGCGGGTGAGCATTAGCCTCAGAAGGCTCGCCATGGGTTGCCCAACGCGTATGGGCAATACCTGTTCCACCACTAACTGGATTTACTTCAATAGCATCCGACAGCTCTTTAACTTTACCCAAACGGCGAACGCGAGTCAGATTACTTTCACTATCAACCACTGCAACACCCGCTGAGTCATAGCCGCGATATTCTAAACGGCGTAAACCTTCGACTAAAATTTCAGCAACATCTCTTTGCGCAACTGCGCCAACGATTCCACACATAGCAATACCTATATTATTAAATAAATGTTAGTTTGAATAAGGTGTAAGGATAACCTGCACACCTTGTTTAGTTATTTTTTCTACATCAGATGCAGCAAGCCGGTCATCGCTTATCAGCACTGAAATCTGCTGCCAGGGCAGTTCTAAATTGGGAATGCGTCGCCCGAACTTCTCTGAATCGACCAGCACTATTACTTCCCGTGAAACCTCGGCCATCACCTTGCTTAACCCCGTTAACTCATTAAAGGTTGTCGTGCCGCGCTCAAGATCAATACCATCGGCACCAATAAACAGCTGATCAAAGTCATAGGATCGTAAAACCTGCTCTGCCACCTGCCCCTGAAAGGATTCGGAATGCGGATCCCAGGTCCCACCGGTCATTAACAATGTCGGTTCATTTTCCAGCTCATGGATAGCATTGGCGAGCTGCAGCGAGTTGGTCATCACCAACAGGCCGCGTTTATCATTGAGCTCCTGAACAATACCCGAGGTGGTGCTGCCGCTATCGATAATAATGCGGTTATGATCGCGGATCAGTTTAGCGGCTGCTTTGGCAATATTTTGTTTATTACCGGAGAGATTATCGGCCGGTGCCTGGATCAGCTCCTGCGGCACACAAACCGCACCACCATAACGGCGCAGTAACAGGCCATTTTTTTCCAATGCGCTTAAGTCTTTACGAATCGTAACTTCTGAGGTTTCAAAGCGACTGGCCAGCTGCTCAACACTCACTTCGCCAAACTCGTTTAATAAACTAAGAATGGTATGACGGCGTTGTTGGCTGTTTCGTTTCTGCATTAAGTTTCGCTTAGTTTCGATGTGATAATTAAATAATAGCAAAACGAAACTGCAACGCAACTTCTTTTGGTTTTTTGACTATTTTTGATATATCTAAGAGTTAAAAAAGAGAAGCCGCTGCTTCTCTTAATCTGTCTTTAATATTTCACTCAGGCTTTGGAGAACAGCAGTGTTCTGTAGCCGCCAATCAGATTACGGGCTTGATAACCATGATTAACCAGCTGACGGTAGGCAACGTTTCCACGTAAGCCGACAGCGCAAAAAATAATAATTTCCTTGTCTTTGGGTAGCTCACTGATACGCAGGCGCAGTTCGTCAACGGGAATATTGATCGCCCCTTTCATTGTACCTGTTACTTTTATTTCCGCAGGCGTACGCACATCTAAAAGCACTTCGTCACCCGTCAGGCTGCCAAGTTCATCAAAATGAATCGCTTTGGCATCCCCTTTCTCGATATTGCTGGCGACAAAAGCCGCCTGATTGATCACATCTTTGGCACTGCCAAATGGTGGCGCATAGGTCAGTTCAAGATGCTGTAACTGCTCAATAGTCATGCCGGCACGCTGCGCTACCGCGAGAATATCAATACGTTTGTCTATACCATCTTTGCCTGCGGCCTGCGCCCCGAGGATCTTATGTGTGTCCGGGCAGTAAAGCATCTTCAGAGAAACCACTTCCGCGCCCGGGTA
>JBFGZH010000423.1:0-2171 GCA_041586895.1 Psychromonas sp.
CGGTGTCACCAATAACCCAATCACACCATTTTCTGTTAATTGTGCAGCGGGTTTTATCGCCGGAACAACACCGACAATAGGGATAGAAAAACAGCGGCGCAAGGCGTCTAAGGCCACCGTGCTGGCAGAATTACAGGCAATCACAATCAGATCGACAGGATGTTTTTTTACAAAGGAGGATAATAACTCCGTTAACCGCTTAATTAAAAAATCATCCTCTAACTCCCCATAAGGAAAGCAGGCATTATCGAAGAGATAAAAGCTGTTGATATGGGGATTTTTGTGAATAATTTCCTGAAAAACGGATAAGCCGCCAACGCCGGAGTCAAAGATTAAAACCTGTTTTGCTGTCATTGCTGCGTCGTAGTGATTTATATGGTGGTAGTAGTTTACTCTTAAAACTTAGAAAAATGAATTGTGAATGCAGAGCTAACGCTCAATTTCAGATGCACTCCATGCGAGCATGGAAACGAGAAGACAAAGCAGTAGCATTATAAAAACGCTAACTTTTCCTGTAACAAAGAGAAAGGTACGCGCTCCTGTTCAAGCCTTAATTTAGGTTGCCAGTAGGCTGTTTTCAGCTGCTGATATAACGTCTGCTCATCCTCGGTCAAGTGCGGCAATGATTGACTCGGGCATGCTTTATTATTGCTTTCTTCTCCCCATAAATACTTGCAGTTTATCAGTGTCTGTTGTTCCATCAGCATAGACTCAACCTTAGGAAAGTAACCGCGCAGCTGCGATAAAATGGCAAAACCGTGGGTATCAATATCACCCCAGTAATGAATCCTACAATCATTTAACCATTGCACCTGTTTTAGACTCTTCACGCCGTAACCTAAGCCAAATATAACAATTGCATTCTTAACCTCAGGAAAAGCCAGACCATTAATTTTATTCTCGGTAATAAAAACCCTATCGAGCAGCAGATCCAGTTGGGCAAACTGCTCTATCGGTAGCGACAGATCAGATAATCCCCCTAACTCGGCATATAGTCCCGGATCTAATAAGCGGAATCGTACTAATGGCTGATCATATTTAAGGCCAAAACGTTTTTCAAAGCCATGTTCACTCAATTTTGTCTGTTCGAATACTATCGCCTCTGCTGGTAATAGTTGATCCAGTAATATTTTCAATATCCCTTTGTGCTTTTCAATAAATTTGCTGTCAACGCCGGGAATAGCCAGTTCACGGATATAGCAGTTTGGCTTGGGCGTCACCTTAAAAAAATGACAAACAGCAAGCAGTTTATCCCAAGCGCCCAAGTAGTTATCTATCTGTGCCGGATTTTGCTGTATCCATTCCTGCAGTTCCGGCAACGCGGTTAATATTTGACTTACCGCCTTAGCAAACTTTTGCCACGCCTGCCAATGCCCCAAATATTTTACCAAGGCCTCGAGGTCACTAAATTCAAGGGCAACCGGCATACGCTGCCGGCCCATCTTGCTATAGGAAATCTCCTGCTTAAGCAAAGTAATACCCGAAAATTTTTCATAGGTACGCTCTAAATCGACAATCCACTGCTGCACCTGGGCAAAATGATGCAGTAAATGCTTATCACTTTGCCGGGGCAATTTGATCTGATAGGGAAATAGCGACTCATTATTAAGATAAGCTTGATGAAACTTAAACTGCTGCCAATGTTTTTCAAGCTTGGCTTTGATTGCTTTGCTTTCTAACATTAAACGTTGATCCCCTGCCTATGTAGGCGCTTAATAAAAGAGTGCTTTCTTAGATAAGGTGGGATAAATTCAGCTAATCGCAGGTCAAACGTTTCCGTTTCCTGATTTAACTGGTAGGCCTGGGCTAGATTTAAGAGATGCTGGGCAGCACTGTCATAGCCTTTACTGTTGGCTTTATCTGCTTCATTGCCTGCCATCTGCCAATACTTGTCCTTTTCCTGATAAACCGTTTTCAGGAAATGATTGCGTAAAGCCTGTCTTTTTCTTTCCTCTTGGAGACCTTTTTGTTCTTCTTGCTGCTGCTCTATCATCTGCACTTTCTGATATTGCTGCCGCACCACGGCCGACTCAAGTTCACCAATAACAGTGGTTTTATTTTTCAGCTTGTCAGTCTGATAGGCTATCTGCAATGTTTCCTGACAGATCCGAGATTGGCCATTGAGGATCTGCAATAAAGTAGACTGAACCTTCTCCTCGGTTAATTGTGCC
>JBFGZH010000424.1:0-2167 GCA_041586895.1 Psychromonas sp.
ATTAAGCGCAGCTCGGCATAGACGGCATTATTTAACCGCCCTTGTCACTGATTGACAGAAACTGAATGATAAAACAGCAGTTTTTGCATAACATTTACGCTACCGGCAACAAACTGATTTTATTTAATGTTTTTTTCTTTTTTTCTCTTCACAAGTGAAAAATATCTGCTATTATTGCGCTCGAAATAACGGAGGGGTTCCCGAGTGGCCAAAGGGAGCAGATTGTAAATCTGCCGCGTAAGCTTCGGTGGTTCGAATCCACCTCCCTCCACCATTTCATCCTTCTCTATATACTTAGCAAACCTGTTGTTAACCCCTTATCTTTGCAATAAAATCATCACGTTATACTATTATCTTAGCTTCAAGACGGTTATTCGCATTCGCCCATCATAGCTGTGTTACTCTTGTTCGCTGCAAAAGGCACAACGCTAATCAGGCGGAATACCAGCAAGACAGTGATTATGAAAAGCAAGAAGCGGGCTGAAATTATTCCAACCCACTTCTTAAAACTAGCCGTTTAATTCTGCCAGCTTGAGCTTGACCCGTTTCTCGGAAACCGGGTAGGCCGTTCCCAACTGCTGGGCAAACAGCGAGACACGCAGCTCTTCCAGCATCCAGTAGATCTCAGCTAAATCCGCATTGTCTTTTTCATTGCTCATCAAGCTCTTACACAGGGCACTATAACGGCTCTCCAGCTCATTAAGCACCAGGGTATGGAGGCGATCCTGATTCGGATTCACCGGCAGCTTCTCCAGACGCTTGTGCAACGCCGTTAGATAACGTTTCAGATCCGGCAGTTTTCGCTCGCCAATCTGACAGGCAAATCCCGGAAAAATAAGGCGCTGCAGCTGCGATTTTATATCTCCCTGCGCAGCAAGCATGGTCAGATCCACCTTACCCTTAAGCTTTTTATTGACCGCATGCGCCAGGGTTAATATCTCTTCAACCTGCTGCGTTACCTGCAGCGTTCTATCGGCAAGCTCGGCGCGCACTTTCTCTTTCTGCGCTGTAAATTCGCTCTCCGTGTGCGGCGTATTTTGCTCAGCCAATATACCGTCAACCGCGCAGGCAATACAGTCATCAATCAGATCCTTAACCTGACCGAAGGGATTAAAGTAAAGTCCCAGCTTGGCCTTATTAGGCAGGCTCTGCTGCAGATATTTAACCGGTGACGGGACATTTAACAGCACTAAGCGGCGCAAGCCCGCCTGGTTCACCAAGGCCGCTTTCTCAGCACTGTCAAACAGCTCAATGGCCACGCTTTTCTTTTTATCCACTAGGGCAGGAAAAGCCTTCACTTCATAACCGCCATGATCTTTAGTAAAGGACTTGGGCAGCTTGCCGAAATTCCATTCCTGCAGATCGGTTTTTTCAATGCCCTGCTTAGAGACTTTCGATAATGTCTCTTTTACCTGCCCCTGCAACTGCTGCTGCAGACGCGTCAGATCACTGCCCAGAGCAATGCTTTTGCCTTTTTCATCAATGACATTAAACTTCATCTGCAGATGGGTCGGCAGCGCACTGATATCCCATGAGTTTTCCGGAATTTTTACCCCCGTCATACGCAGCAGCTGCTTTTCAAAGGCCGGCAGCAGCGGGGTTTGTAACGGCTCCATCGCCGCCAAGGCCGCCTGCGCGTAATTGGGCGCAGGCACAAAATTACGACGCAGCGTTTTCGGCAGGGTTTTAATCAGGGCAATCAGCAGCTCTTCGCGCAGCGCCGGTATCTGCCAGTCAAAGCCTTCAGCAGATAATTGATTGAGTAGCGCTAAGGGCACCGCAACGGTCACCCCGTCCTGCGCCGTTCCCGGCTCAAAGGCATAGCTTAATTTAAGTTTAAAGCTACCCTGCTGCCAGAAGTCCGGATAGGCGTTGGCCGTCACCTGGTCGGCATCATGGGCCATCACCTGCTCGCGTTTGTAATTCAGCAGATCCGGCTGCTTTTTCTTTTCCCGATTCCACCAGCTGTCAAACTGCTTGCTGCTCGCCACATTAGCCGGAATATGCTGATCATAAAATTCAAACAGCGCCTCATCATCGACCAGAATATCGCGACGCCGGGACTTATGCTCGAGCTCTTCAATATCTTCAAGCAACGCCTGATTATCTTTAAAGAACTGATGGCGGGTAATAAACTCCCCTTCCACTAAAGCATGACGGATAAACA
>JBFGZH010000425.1:0-2162 GCA_041586895.1 Psychromonas sp.
CGCTCGACATGCTCAGTTTCAGCAGCAAAACCGACACAGAAAGGGCGCTGTTCAGCAGTGGCCACCGCCGCGATAATATCTGGATTTTTAACTAATTTAAGGGTCAGATCTTCCACTCCCTGCTGCTTTTTCATTTTTTGCTCGGCAACAACCTGCGGCCGGTAATCAGCGACCGCGGCACAGGCAATGAAAATATCACAACTGTCCAAGTTGGCTAAACTGGCATCATGCATCTGCAGCGCACTTTTAACATCTATGCGCTGCACATTAGCAGGGGTTTTCAAGTTCACCGGGCCACTGATTAAGGTCACCTTAGCCCCCATTTTCTGAGCGGCTTCAGCCAATGAAAAACCCATTTTACCCGAGCTGTGGTTACTGATATAACGCACCGGGTCGATCGCTTCCTGTGTTGGCCCCGCGGTGATGGTAATATTGACACCGGCCAATATCGCCTGTTCACTGCTAAAGAAATCGACAACGCGACTGACCAGATCGGCAGGCTCAAGCATGCGCCCCGGACCAATATCTCCACAAGCCTGCGGCCCTTTACCCGGTCCCCAAATCAAAAAGCCGCGTTTATCTAATACTTCAATATTTTCCTGTGTCGCGGCGGCTAAATACATTTCCATGTTCATGGCCGGAGAGACGGCAATAGGCGCAGGTGTCGCTAAACATAAAGTCGGTAATAATTCATCGGCAAAACCCGCTCGCAAGCGGGCAATCAAATTAGCCGTTGCCGGAGCCAGGAGGACAAGATCCGCCCATTTAGCAAGCTCAATATGGCCCATACTGGACTTGGCACGAGGGTCGAGCAGATCATCGGCAATTTCGTGACCGGAAACAGCCTGCATCGTCAGCGGGGTAATAAACTCTTTGGCAGCGTCAGTCATCACCACGCGAACTTCGGCGCCCTTCTCTATTAAGCGGCGGGTTAATTCGGCACATTTATAAGCAGCAATACCACCGGAAATACCTAATAATATTTTTTTTCCGGCTAAAGCATGAATAACAGTCATAAGGAATACTCAATAAACAGACCCAGATAACTTGGGTAGCATTAAAAAAAGAACCACAGGATAACACAAAATAAACAGCCGCTAAGGCAATATGCGACAAAATCAACTAGATTTAAAGGTTATGCATTAAGCAGAAAATAGACGGATAGATCAGCAACTAATGCACTCTATGAATCTCGGCGGTAAGTGATGACAAAATTAAAAGATTGGCCGGAGCGGGAAAGGCCGCGTGAAAAGCTGCTATTACAGGGTACCGGCGCCCTTTCCGATGCGGAATTATTAGCCATATTTCTGCGCACCGGCTGCAAAGGAATGGATGCGGTCACCCTGGCACGACAACTGCTCACTAATTTCGGCTCACTGCATGCCCTGTTTGCCGCATCAGAAACAGAGTTCTGTCAGCAGAAGGGCCTGGGACAAGCAAAGTATGTGCAGCTGCAGGCGGTGCTGGAAATGTCACGCCGTTACCTGCAGGAGCCCATACAAAAAGGAGAGCCGTTAACCAGTGCCCGGCAGACAAAAGCCTTCTTAAATGCCAAAATGCACCATCTGCCCTATGAAGTCTTTGCCGCCCTGTTATTAGATACACAACACCGCATTATTCGCTTCCATGAATTTTTCTTCGGCTCGATCGATAATGCCAGCGTCCATCCGAGAATTATCGTACAGAAGGTATTGGCTGAAAATGCGGCGGCCATTATCCTGGTTCACAATCACCCGTCTGGCGATCCGACGGCCAGTATTGCCGACAAAAAAATCACCGAAAAAATCATCTCCGCGATGCAATTAATCGATGTCCGTGTTTTAGATCATTTCATCATTGGACACGAAAAATGCACCTCTTTTGCCGAAAATGGCTGGATTTAAGGCTAATATTGATACTTTTGTTGATCTTTACCAGCCATTCATGTATAAAATGCGCCCTCGACGCCTTTGGCGACGGCTGAAAAAGGTGTTCGACTATTTTGCTCGAGTAAAACTATTATTTTGGAGAATCGCGACATGTCTAGAGTATGTCAAGTTACAGGTAAGCGTCCAGCTACTGGTAACAATGTATCACACGCAAAGAACCGCACACGACGTCGTTTTTTACCTAACCTACAAACACACCGTTTTTGGGTTGAAAGTGAAAACCGTTTTGTAAAA
>JBFGZH010000426.1:0-2151 GCA_041586895.1 Psychromonas sp.
CCAAGCCGGTCCGCTGGATAGCAAGACGAGCCAGCTGATCCAGCTTGCAGCCTCGGCCGCGATTCGCTCTCAAGGGGCGGTTCACAGCCACACTCGGCGCGCGCTTGAAACAGGTGCCAGCGCGCGGGAAATACAGCACGCTATACTGCTGCTGACCAGTACGATAGGCTTTCCTGCCGTTTCTGCTGCATTAAGCTGGGTCGATGAAGAGCTATTGAGCAGCGATACAGTGCAAAAATAGCAGTAGCATGGAGCAGAAATTCATAACTGCTAGCAGGCCCTAAGGTTTAAATGCTTTGATGTCGCCGGGATTTCTAAGCATCTTGTTCACTTCATCAAGGTGCAGCTCTTCTTCGACAATCATTTCTCGTGCATATTCTTCAAGCAGCACTGCATTTTTACCTTCGACGAGTTGCAGCAGTTCATAATAGGCTGCCAGTGCCGTCTGTTCGTGCTCCAGGCTCTCTTTGAGAATATCCCCTATATGATGTTGCGTTGACTCCAGTAATGCCCCGATTTTTAACGACGGGTGTCCGCCTAAAAGCGTCACCAGTTCACCGGCACGGTGTGCATGAGTCAGGCCTTCCTGGGCATTGCTTTTCATCCAGCCAACAATGGGGATTCTGTTGTAGCCGTAAACCATTAATGAGTAATGCGTATAACGGACCACGCCTGCCAATTCAAGCTCCATGATTTTATTGAGGATATCAATGGCTTTGTTGGTATTTTTTTCATTCATAGTAAGCCTCCTGTATCGGTTAATTACCTGCTTCTTAAGGTTGATGCGTGAGCAGCTAATTCAGTGCCATAACAACTGTCAGTTGATGCATCAGTATAGAAATCAGCACCGCCAGCTATTACCTGTTGTTATTTTAGTTCACTTTGGAGAAATTATGGCGCTTAACCGATTGCGGGCTAAGCTTTTGAGTAAGCAGGTCGTCAATATTGCCGAGGGACAGATGAAAAATACGCAGCAAAAAATCACGGTTTACTACGATGGCAGCTGCCCGCGTTGCATTCAAGACCGCAATAACTATCAGAAGCTGGCGGGTGAGCAGGGCGCTTCTGTCTGCTGGGTGGATATTACCGGACAGGAAAAGCAGCTGCAGCAGCTCGGTATCGATCCCTTAAAGGCATTAACCGAGCTGCATGTTAAAACCGCAGACGGAAAAATTGTCAGCGAACTCGATGCCTATATGTTGTTAATGCGCCGGGTCAGGCTGCTTAAACCGCTGGCTTACTTTATTGGCCTGCCGTTTATCCGGCCACTGCTGGCCCGTTATTATCACTATAGTGTGGCCAGGCGACTGCGCAACAGTGGCCGCTATCCGCAGCATCAGAATCGTAATTAAATATGCTCGGCAGCTACTCAGTATTAACCTGCGTTTGCCTGGTCAAACACCTGCACCCTATTGTCGCGGATTCTAACCGCATAAGTGGCAATATCCTCAAATGCCGGAGGAGATAATACTGCGCCGGTTTTTAAGTCAAAGCGTGCACCGTGACGCGGGCAGGTTACTTCGCCTGCACAGATTTCTCCGCCGCTTAAGCTGCCGCCATCATGGCTGCAGATATTCTCAACCGCGTAGAATTCACCGGCGACATTGGCCAGTAGAATCTGCGTCTGTTTTAATTCCACCAGCTTATGCATGCCCGGTGTTAATTCATTAACCGCTAAAACATCTATCCATCGAGCCATTTTTACCCCCTTATAGCAGCCCGAGCTGCAGTTTTGCCGCATCGGAGATCATCTCATCACTCCAGGGCGGATCAAAGACCAGTTTTACTTCAACTTGATCGACATTGGCGACTGTCAGACAGCGCTTTTTTACTTCATCAGCTAAAATATCCCCCATGCCACAGCCGGCCGCTGTCAGTGTCATGGTAATACGCAGCAGGTTGCGTCCGTCAAGCAAAGGATAGCAGTTGACGTCATAGATCAGACCCAGTTCCACTATATTGATCGGGATCTCAGGGTCATAACAGTTTTTAAGCTGGGCAAATACGTCGATAAAGTTAACTCCCTGAGCTTCGCTGTTTTCTTTGCTTATTTTGCTTGGCGTGATAACTGCTTTACCCAGCGCATCGCCATCTTCGCCGGCAATACGCAGCAGCCGGCCCTGATCATTAACCGTATAACTGCCCCCCAGA
>JBFGZH010000427.1:0-2148 GCA_041586895.1 Psychromonas sp.
AGTTGATGCTTAGTTATTTTATAAAGTCAGAATAAAAATAACTAAGTACCTAAACACAGTGAAGATGAACGATTGAAATAACTCGGGGCCTCGGCTTTAGCCGAGCTATATAGCAAACGAACAGTATATTACAGCGCGGCTGAAGCCGCGGCACCAATTGTAGTAATTTACTGAACAATGACTTAACTCAATCAATCATAATTAATGAGTCAAGGTACTAAGCATCCGACCATTTTTCCTAAGCTGTTATCCCTTACTCAAATTTAAATAATGGAGAGAATAATATGCTTTGGTTGTTATCTTGTGTGGCGCTTTTACTCTGTGGATACTTTATCTATGGGGCAATCATTGAAAAAGTTTTTGGTGTTAAACAGCAGCGTACTACGCCGGCTTTCAGTAAGCAGGATGGTGTTGATTTTGTGCCGATGAGCAAGAGTAAAGTGTATCTGGTACAGCTGTTAAATATTGCCGGTGTCGGCCCGATTTTCGGTCCTATTATGGGCGCGCTTTATGGCCCTGCCGCTATGTTATGGATTGTGCTGGGGTGTGTCTTTGCCGGTGCGGTGCATGATTATTTTTCCGGTATGTTATCGGTGCGTAATGGCGGAGCATCCGTACCTACCCTTAGCGGTAAGTATTTAGGCCAGGGGGCTAAGCATTTTATGAATATCTTTGCCCTGGTGCTGTTATTGCTGGTGGGCGTGGTATTTGTCTCTGCGCCGGCGGGAATGATCACCAATCTGGTTAATCAGCAGACCGATCTGGCGATGCCGATGATGACCATGGTGGGAATTATCTTCACCTATTATGTGATTGCCACTATTGTGCCCATCGATAAAATTATCGGACGTTTTTATCCTCTCTTCGGTGCGCTACTGGTCTTTATGTCGGTTGGGTTGGTGCTTGCACTGGCATTTTCAAGCGAGCATAGCTTATTAGGTGATTACCAGCTCAGTCAGATGTTTACCAATATGAACCCTAATGATTTACCGCTGTGGCCGGCACTCTTTATTACTATTGCCTGCGGCGCGATTTCCGGGTTTCATGCCACACAATCGCCACTGATGGCGCGCTGTCTGGAAAATGAGAGTAATGGCCGTTTCGTCTTTTATGGCGCTATGATTGGTGAAGGTATTATCGCTTTAATCTGGTGTGCACTGGCACTTTCATTCTTCGGCTCTGTGGGCGCGTTATCGGAAGCCGTTAGCACGGGTGGTCCGGGCAGCGTTGTCTACAATACCTCAATTGGTCTGCTGGGTGGCTTCGGCGGTATCGTTGCCTTCTTAGGGGTGGTGATCCTGCCTATTACATCCGGCGATACGGCATTTCGTTCAAGCCGTTTGATTCTTGCTGAATACTTCAATATGGATCAAAAAACCATTCGCAATCGTCTGCTGATGGCATTGCCGTTATTTGTTATCGGGGCGATATTGACGCAGGTTGATTTTGGCATTATCTGGCGCTACTTCGGTTTTGCTAACCAGACAACGGCAGTGATGATGCTCTGGACAGCCTCAGCCTACCTGCTTCGTCACAATAAATTCCACTGGATAACCACAGTTCCGGCGATGTTTATGACTACCGTCTGTATCACCTTTATTCTTAACAGCAGTACCCTTGGCTTTGGCTTATCCATGATGGTTTCAACGGTCACGGGCATTTTAGCCATGCTGATGATCACCAGCTATGTGATCAAACGCTCTACCGGCCAATATATTGCCGATGAATCCGTGGATGCAGAGCACAAAACGGCTGATTTGGAGACTGTCTAGAAGATTAGCAGGGTTAATTTATTAAACCATCACCACGGGTTATTCAGAAATGGATAACCCGTTTTTATTGGCTGTGTTTAAATCATGATGATGCGCCGCTTTGCTCTTAAAGAAGCTTATTCAGCAAATATATTGAAAAAGTTGATCAACAGTAACTGCTAATCATGCTACCTTTTTGTATATTATTAATATTTCCCAAGCACTTACTGCTATAGCAGTACAGCATTTTGTCTATAAAAAAGAAGAGCATATAAAATGAGCGAAGTGAATTCCAACGAAGAAGCGGTGAATAAAAAACCTCAAGAAAAGCACCTTGCTGATTACCGTCCAGCAAATTTCACAGTGAGTACATTAAATCTTGAGTTTGATCTTTATG
>JBFGZH010000428.1:0-2139 GCA_041586895.1 Psychromonas sp.
GCTGCAAGAGCAAGTCATATTTATCTAAGTCGCTCTTATTTCCATCTTTACCAGCGTGATTTATAGCGCTGCTTGTTAATGGCTTTTACAGATAGCGGTAATAGGGATTTTATCTGTGTAAAAGCGTCCGGCTGTACTGAATTTTTATGGCATGGACAGCGCAGGGCTCAAAGTGAAAGAATGGCAGGCGCAGAAATAAAGGAGTGTATTTTTAAGGGAGAGAGAAAGAAAAAATCCCCAAGATGGATAAACATCAGTTGGGGATTTGAGGTAATAGTGCTAACCGCTTGTTAGCGATAAGGGCCGCTGCTGCGGCGCCTTTTCTTTGCTATTATGCTTTAGCCTCCTGAAGGTTTGCGACTAATGAAGAATATAATTGATTATCTAAAAAGTTTGATAATGAAATATGGTGCGCATGAGGTGCATGTTTTATCGCACGCTCAGTCAGATCTTTATGGGTAACAACAATATCAACATCGCCAGGCAGATCATTAATTGCCAGGTTAGTGACTGAAATATCCAGATTGGCAGCTTCTACTTTTTTACGTAACATGCCCGCGCCCATCGCGCTTGAGCCCATACCAGCATCGCAAGCGACAATGATTTTAGTAACTGATGCCATATCAACTTCTTTAGCAACCGCCTGGCCTTTAGAAGACGCTTTCATATCATTGATTGCACTGCTTGCTTTAGCTAATGCATCGTCATCTTCTTCTGTTTCAGCTTGTGTTTTCATTAGGACTGACGCAACAGTAAATGAAACAGCAGCAGAGGCAAGGATAGAAAGTAATACGCCAATTACAGAAGCCTTAGGCGTCATTAATAAGATGGCAAAGATAGAGCCTGGAGAAGCAGGGGCAACAAGACCAGCATCAAAGATAGTCAGGGTAAATACGCCTGTCATACCACCGGCGATAACCGCAAGAATCAGACGTGGGTTCATCAGTACATAAGGGAAGTAAATCTCATGAATACCACCGAAGAAGTGAATGATAGAAGCACCGGCTGCAGACTGTTTTGCCGAGCCCTTACCAAAGAACATGTAAGCTAACAGCAGACCCAGACCCGGACCCGGGTTGGCTTCAATCAGGAAGACAATGGATTGACCGATCTCATCAGCTTGTTGGATACCCAGTGGTGAGAAAATACCGTGGTTGATGGCGTTATTCAGGAACAGGATTTTAGCCGGCTCAACAAAAACAGAGGTCAGTGGCAGCAGACCGGCATCAACCAGGAAGTGCACACCACCCGCTAAAGCGGTAGACAGGCCTTTAACCAGTGGACCGATTAACCAGAATGCCAGCATTGCACAGATCATACCGATAATACCGGCAGAGAAGTTATTAACCAGCATCTCAAAACCGCTTTTCACTTTACCGTGAATCGCTTTATCGAAGGTTTTAATTGCCCAGCCACCAAAAGGACCGACCATCATAGCACCCATAAACATCGGGATATCAGTACCGACAATCACACCCATAGTGGCAACGGCACCGACTACGGCGCCGCGATCGCCACCGACAAGTTTACCACCTGTATAACCGATTAATATGGGTAGCAGGTACATGATCATCGGGCCAACCATGCCCGCTAATGTTTCATTCGGCAGCCATCCCGTTGGGATGAATAGTGCAGTGATAATACCCCAGGCGATAAAGGCGCCGATATTGGGCATTACCATGTTGGATAGAAAACGTCCAAAATTTTGAACTCTCATTTTTGTGCTCATAATAAACTCCATGTGCAGCGCGTTAGCGCATTTTAGTGAACGGCTTGTCAAATAATCCTGGCAAGGCCGCTATGAATTTAAGTTGGAGCAGAAGTTACCACATAAATATTTTTTGCGTTTTGCCGTGCACATTTTCGCCAAGGCGGTCACAAATTACAGCGTTAATGGCAATATGAAGAGGGAAGGATCACAAAAAAAGGCTGTAATTTTATTACAATTTTCGGTTTATTAATTAGTCAATAATTAAATAACGATCGATATCACGCTATGGAAATTAGTAAAGAAAATATGCGGTGATCCGGATCACGCTGAAAAATCCTTGCCTGGCAACTTGCGAGTAAATATAAGAGTTTGCTCACATGTTGCAGGACATGAAGAACAGCGGCAAAAAAACGAAACTATATAAAAAA
>JBFGZH010000429.1:0-2130 GCA_041586895.1 Psychromonas sp.
GGCTGGATCAGCATATTCTTAAAAACAGCCAGCCGTTGTTGCGAATTATCGAGTCCTTCAGCAATGTGCGCGCGGTGCTCAGCGGGCATGTCCACCAAAGCAGCGAAACTCTGCATAAGGGGGTCTCTTTTATGACCACGCCATCAACTTGTGTACAGTTTAAGCCTAATTCTGATGATTTTGCCCTGGATACACAGGCGCCGGGTTATCGCTATCTGTCGCTCAATAAAAATGGTGATATCAGCACTTATATTGAACGCATAGAGCAGGGAGAATTTACCGTTGACACCGATGCCACAGGGTATTGATAGCACTGCTCTTTTTCGCGTTAAATGACCGCCTTTAGGAAGATAAAGGAGGTCAGAAACCCTCACTTCGCTTGTTGTTATATAATGGCAAAAATCCAATGGCAAAAGTTTTATTAGCTCTGCACGGCTTTCACAGTTCACCCGGCTCACTGAAAGTGCAGCAGATGGACGCTTATCTGTGCGAACACTTTCCTGAAATTCGTCTTATCTGTCCGCAATTGCCCAGCTTGCCTGAGCAGATGTGGCAAGTGATTGAGTCTGTTTTTGCAGAGCACCGCCAGGATCAGATTGCCCTGATGGGCAGTTCGCTGGGCGGCTACCTGGCAACCAAAGCGGCGCAGCAGTATCAAGTTAAAGCCCTGCTGGTCAACCCGGCCGTTGCTCCGCAGCATTTTTTGGCATATAGCGGGCCACAAATACACCCTTACACCGCAGAGCGCTATCTGATTGATGGCAGCTATAGCAGGCAGTTACAAGCTCTGGAGGTGCCATTTTCCGGTAGCGCTGAGCAATGTTGGGTTTTACTGCAGCAGGGCGATGAGGTCTTAGATTATCGCCATGCCCTTGCTAAATATAAAGGCTGTAAAATAACCTGTGAGCCGGGAGGGGATCACAGCTTTATTGGCTTTGAGCGTTATCTGCCGGAGATTATTAAATTTTTATTTTAAATCCCTCTTATATAAGCGGCAAATTGCTATTATTATGCATTTCCTTAGATTTTACGTAACAGCCAGTAGAACAATTCATTTCTCAAAATAGGTATCAGCATGAGCGGACAGTACAATTCAGATTCCATTGAAGTTTTAAACGGCCTTGATCCTGTTCGTCATCGCCCCGGCATGTATACGGAAACCTCTCGTCCTAACCATCTTGGTCAGGAAGTGATTGATAACAGTGTCGATGAAGCCTTAGCCGGACATGCCACCGCGATTCAGGTGGTGCTGCATAAAGATCAATCCCTTGAAGTGACCGATGATGGCCGCGGCATGCCGATTGATATTCACCCTGAAGAGGGGATTTCCGGTGTCGAACTGATTTTTTGTAAACTGCATGCCGGCGGTAAATTTTCCGGTAAAAATTATGAAATATCCGGTGGTCTGCACGGTGTGGGTATTTCCGTGGTGAATGCTCTGTCCAAGCGGGTTAATGTCACTATTCGCCGTGATGCTAAGGTGTATGAAATTGCCTTTGAAAATGGTGAAAAAGTCGAAGAGCTGCATGTCAGCGGCAGTTGCGGCAAACGTAATACCGGCACCAGTGTCCACTTTTACCCTGATCCGGTTTATTTTGACAGTGCCCGTTTTTCCGTTTCCCGTCTTCTCCACCTGTTAAAGGCAAAAGCGGTGTTATGCCCGGGGCTGAGCATCAAATTTAAAGATAAGGTGAATAACAATGACTATCAGTGGTGTTACCAGGATGGTCTTAATGATTACCTGCTGGAAGCGGTTTGCGAAAATGAATTGTTACCCTCAGCGCCCTTTGTCGGCCAGTTTACCGCCAACCGCGAGATGGCGGACTGGGCCGTTGTCTGGCTGCCTGAAGGCGGCAACTCCCTTGCGGAAAGCTATGTTAACTTAATCCCCACGGTGCAGGGCGGCACGCACGTGAATGGCTTTCGCCAGGGGCTGTTGGAGGCGATGCGCGAGTTTTGTGATATTCGTAATCTGTTACCGCGCGGTTTAAAACTAACCCCGGAAGATATCTGGGATAAATGTGCTTATATTCTCTCCGTTAAAATTAAAGATCCGCAATTTGCCGGACAGACTAAAGAGCGTTTATCATCGCGGCAATGTGCCTCCTTTGTTTCCGGGGTCGTCAAAGA
>JBFGZH010000430.1:0-2096 GCA_041586895.1 Psychromonas sp.
AAGTTTCATATTTTTTACTACCTTTGTTGGCTGTGTTAACAAAATATGTTGTTTTGTTTGTGGTGCATTTTTAGGGTAGGGTGATGGTTACTTTCAGAAAAGATTTCAATTGTTGTAAAACCGTCGCCTGTAAGAATTTTGGCGTGCTCGATAGCGATGATTATATATACAAAAGCCAGCGCCTCGGATACTGGTCAACGGAGTGTAAAGCATGCGGCAGTCATCCCCCGTGGGTAAATAATGCGCTCGTTAAGGATCTGTTAAAAGAAAAACTGGAATTTCACTTTGCGCGAAAATTAACGGGTTGTCCGCGCTGCCATCACTGCTTCTTTATTAGTGAAAGAACAGCGGCCAGTCTGTATGGCTTTACCTCTGCGGGCACTCAGCGAAAAAAATGCAGCCGCTGTGGCGCTATTTTTACCCAGCCGAAGTTTAAAAATATTGCAGCCCTTAACGCAGTGCTGGCCGCTGTTATCGCCAATAAAGAGATTCGCGCATCGATTAAAAGCAGCGGCCTTTCGGCCAGGTTATACTATTTTTATCTGAATAAGCTGGCTCTTATTTTTTCCAACTTCAGCCGTTTACAGGAAGAAGCAGTTATCAAGCGCGAGCAGTTGGCGATGCATACCGAGGGGCGAGTGCTGCATCTGGCACATCAGCGCGGTTTATATACGTTAATTACGGAAGAGGTTGATAGCGGCTATATACTGCTGCAGACGGATAACCTGAGCAAACAAAGCATCAATGATTATTATCGCTACGATGAAACAGAGAATACTCAGATAGTGACCGGGGACACAAGCAATATAGAAAATGCCCTGATCGATCGCTATCGGCAAAACATGCAGCGCAACCATTTTGAGCAGTTACTGGTCGGAGAGCTGCAGGCAATAAGCAACTGCCAGTTAATCTACCCGGATAAACTGGCCTATGTGCATTTTCAATTGTTAAATGTGTTTGTCGAAAAGGTGTACAGCTATACCCATTATATAGAGCATGAGAGCTGCCTTAGAGCGGCTGCGTTAATGGCAGCTTATCCGGAGATTAAAAAAGGCACTGCCGGCGTGTATTTCTTTCTGCCGTTGGCCAATAATGAAGCGCCGCTGCAGGGAAAAGAGATTGGCTGGTGGAAAGATAAGTGGTTTAGCAATAGCCTGGGAGCATATTCTCCGATTGTCTCGCCCATCAAGGAGACAATGGATTTTAAGCGTCCGCTGGGAAACAGTATTGCGCAGTTCTACACTTATTTAGATAAGCATATGTATAAAGGGGTCAATAGCATGGAAGTTATCGCTAATCTATGCGCCATACACAGGGTTATTTTTAATTACTGTGAACTTGATAAGGGGCACAGCAGGGCCAATGCTTTTGCCCTGAGCGATAAAGTTTATACGCCCGAGTCGCTATTGCAGGAAGCATTAAAAACGATAATAGCAGAGTAAATTAAGGCGCGAAAAAAATTATCTTTTTCTTAAACCTTGCTATATAATTCGCAACCTGAAATTTTATGATAAATACGTGTGGTACTTTGTTGCGTAAAATGATTTATGCAAACAGAGCAGCGACACGGACCAATAGAGGTTTTCCCAATGAAAAACGGTATCCATCCAGAATACAAAGAGATCACAGCGACTTGTTCATGTGGTAACGTAGTTAAAGTTGGCTCAACAGTCGGCAAAGACCTGTCACTAGATATCTGTAGTGCATGTCACCCATTCTACACTGGTACTCAACGTGTTGTTGATACTGGCGGTCGTATTGATAAATTCAAAAAACGTTTCGGTTCACTTTCTTCTAAATAAGCTTCATTGCTTTAGAAATAACGAAACGATTTTAAAAGGTGCCTATAGGGTGCCTTTTTTTGTACCTGCTATTCAAGATGTTGTTGATACTGGCGGTCGTATTGAAGCTCTTACCTATACAAAAGCAAAAAACGTTGCGCTTCACTTTCTTCTAAATAAGCTGCGGCTATTTAATAGAAACAACGAAACGATTTTAAAAGGTGTCTATAGGGCGCCTTTTTTTGTGTCTGCTATTCAAGGGTTAAGGGAGTATTCCGGAGTTGCGGCTTTAGCCGTGATTGGTAATGGGTGATT
>JBFGZH010000431.1:0-2072 GCA_041586895.1 Psychromonas sp.
AAGCCGGCCAATTGTACAAGCTGTAACTGAATTAGGTTATCAGCAGCCAACACCTATACAGAAAAAGGCCATCCCAGCCATTTTATCCGGTAAAAATATTATCGCGGCAGCGCAAACGGGAACCGGAAAAACAGCAAGTTTTGTTTTGCCTATACTGCATCTTTTACAAGATGCTCCACAGCCACGTGGCAAACGTGTTCGCGCATTGATTATGGTACCGACACGGGAGTTGGCCATTCAAGTTGACGACAATATTCAGCACTACAGCAAGCACCTGAACCTCAGGTCACTGGCGATGTACGGTGGTGTCGATGATCAACCACAAAAACAGGCGCTGCTTGAAGGTGTGGATATTTTGGTCGCCACACCGGGGCGTTTATTGGATATCTATACGCAGCGCGCAATTCATTTCGATGAAATTGAAATATTGGTCTTAGATGAAGCCGATCGGATGCTGGATATGGGCTTTATCAATGATATCAATAAAATTATTGAGCGCTTGCCGGAGCAAAGACAGAATTTACTGTTTTCGGCGACCATCTCTCAACAGGTGCGTAAACTGGCTAAAACGGCGATTGAACATGCCCTACAGATCACCATTAAAGCCAAGCTTGATAAGCCCAAAATCAACCAATATATGATCCCTGTTGATAAAGATGCAAAATCAGCCTTACTAAGCTATTTAATCCAGGAAAATGATTGGCAACAAGCGCTTATTTTTATCGAGACAAAACGGGGCGCGGCAAAACTGGTCAGCCAGCTGGAAAAACGCGGGATAGCTGCAGAGTCTTTTCATAGTGGCCGCAGCCAGGCTGTGCGTGAGCAGTTATTGGAAGATTTCAAAAATGAAAAAATACAATTCTTAGTGGCAACAGGCATTGCTGCACGTGGTATTGATATAGATAATTTAACACGTGTGGTGAATTATGATCTCCCGGATCAGGCTGATGATTACGTTCACCGTATTGGCCGTACCGGTCGTGCCGGCGCCATTGGCGAGGCAGTCTCTTTATTGTCACGGGATGACTTTAGAAGCTTATGTTATATCGAAAAACGTTTAGGTGAGCTTATTCCTCGTCAAACAATAGCCGGCTTTGAGCCTAAAAAAGAGATCCCCGTATCGGACCTAAAAGGCCCTCATGCCAATAAAGCGAGCATTAGCCGAGGTAAAGCGAGAAAATAGTGTATCTGCATAGCTGCCGGGCCTAATTAACGGACAATACTTGATAAGCAGAACACCTAAGCAATGCTAACGGGTATATACTTGGCGAAAAGATAATTTTCGGACAGGTTATGAATATTTTTGTATTAGACGAGAATATCGAAAAATGTGCGCAATATCATTGCGATCAACATGTGGTAAAGATGATTTTAGAAGGTGCTCAAATATTATGTACAGCGCTGAATAAGAAAGGCTTTACCACCCCCTATAAATCAACGCACAGCAAGCATCCCTGCGTGTTGTGGGTTGAAGCTTCCTACGATAACTTTGATTGGCTATACCAGCTTACTCTCGCCCTGAATAAGGAATACAAGTTCCGTTACGAAAAGCTGCACGACCATAAATCGATCGCCGTCCTCGCCAAGATCCGCGACCAGCATTATCCGCGTATCGGCTTAACGCCTTTTGCACAGGCGATGCCGCAACAATACAAGGTCAAGGACAATGCCGTCTTGGCTTATCGCCAATTTTACATCGCCGAAAAATCCCGTTTTGCTAAATGGACTAGACGCCAACCACCGGCGTGGTTTTAAAGTGCTGAGATTCTGCAGACGCCTCGAATAAATATTTAGAGTGCAATACATAGAGACAACTAAAAGCAGCATAAAAGCCTGGTTAAATTCGAGTAATTTGTGTTCTCAGAGTAAAGTTGTTAATATTTCTGACAACTTTTTATTTAGTGGTCTAATGATGACGCGACCACTTTATTTTCCCTTTCGCTTAGCAACGTCTCAAGGACAAGAGAGTGATTAGCCTTTATGGATAACACATTCAATAAATACATTATAGACACGACCGATTATCAGGTCGGCCAGGATAACATTCAGAAGTGGGGCTTCGATATACATAA
>JBFGZH010000432.1:0-2071 GCA_041586895.1 Psychromonas sp.
AAGGGGCGTGGAGCGAATTAGACGACAGTCTAGTGTTATGAGCGGAGGAGCTCTGCGACTCCTTTCTTCATTCCACCAACAAGCTACACAGGAAAAATTACAGAGGCCGTAAAATGCAACCTTTTGAACTGTATATCCTCAAATATCCATAGCTAAAAATAGTTATTTTATCTTTGCTACTTCAATTTATTTACCATTTCCGCAATCAGTTTATACCTGATTTCCCGCAGCATTCTTAATTCACCTGCTTTATGCGGAATATCAGATAACTCTTCAACATACTTAATCAGGTGATCTGCATGCGATTCAATTTCATTGAGCATTTTATCCAATAGTGTTGCGCACAATTTATCAGGGAGCCCTAAAGCTTGACCAAAAACAAAAATATCCTCTCTTGTTAATTCTGCTAAAGTTGTCGCATTACCCATTGGTTGTGAAAGATCTGCATTTAAATGCCCTCTCCTCTCTTCGTAGATCGCAGTACAAATCAAATCATACATCGGCGATAGAGCTGCACCTTGAGTACCGACTAAACAAGAAAGGTTCTTTAAATGTGCATCCGTGTTACCCACAATGGCATTGAAGATAGCCCAGTTAAATATTGTGACCTTTGCCGCACCTTTGGCACGTAAACCTTCTGAAAACTGCTTTAACTGTTCAACATTACTTAATGCATATTTAACACTACGACTCAAACCTAAAGCCTGACAGGCATCAAGCGCATGTATGCGTTTTTGCTCTGGGAATATGCCGCTTCTATCAAAACGCTCAATAACATAGGCAGCAGCCGGAAAATAATAAACAGATGTATGCGGAACATTAAAACCAAGAGATTTCGCTAAATTCATTACAAACCATTCGTTTCTAACTGTCTGCCAGTATAAACCCGGTTTGGAGTGCTCAGGCTTTAGAATATGCGAAGAGGGAGTACTTCCGGCTGGCTCATAAAACTTTCCATTGTTGAGAACAACAAGCATTTTATGCTGTGCACCAGCAATGGACATACGCTTACTTTCGACATTATTAAGGGGAATATCTGGTAGGTTGGCAATCCTTGCATTTAGATCTGCAAAAGAGAGCGCTATTACTTTATCTGTGTCTGTATCAATATCCTTACTCGATAAGGTCATAGCACCAGCTGACTCTGCACCGACAATCGCTAATATCCCAAATGAGTCAGCTTCATTAACATTAATATCTCTTGCTAATAAAGTTCTCGCACCTTCTTCAGGCAGTAGATTATCAAAAAACCATTGAATATAACGTTTACTCGAACCATCAACCTGTAACTCACCTGATAATGGTATATTTGAGCACAGCGCATAATTATTCGAGTTATTGAGCCACTCCTGAGTATATTGAAAAGACCAGATGTCGTTATCTTCATACAAGAGACCAACCAAGTCGCTATTGATATAAACCTTAAGCTCACGCATCTAATCAACCTTTATATTTTTGATCTTGTCTAGGAACTTATCTTCAATACCAGGTGGTAAGTCAATGGATAATTCAATACCTAACTGCTCAAGCAGTTTCAAAACCCGACCTATCTCGACCGTTTCTTTACCGTTTTCAAACTGGCTCATAAACGTCAGGCCGTTACCCGACAAAAGACCAGCTGTTGATTGATCTAAAGATTGCGACTGTCTAACAATTTTTACCAGCTGCCCCAGCTGTTTAGTATTTTCAATTTTCATATTAACCACCTATGCGTTCGCATAAATAGTAACTGATAATGATAGAAATTAAAATATATTTATTCGATCGCATAAATTAGGGTAGATAGTTTCTCTGATAACAGAATTTCACTGCGAACGCATAAATACATTCGCATTCTTACAGGCAATCGTTATTACTGCTCACTACGAGGAGTGACCTTAAGATCTAACTCCAAAGCAGAAATGAGCTTAAAAAGTGTCTCTATTGTTGAGGAATCCGTCCTCAACTCCGGGCTACAATCAGCTCAGCCGACTCAGGATCAGGGCTTTCATTTTGCAATAAACCCACAACATGGCGGAATAAATTCCGCGCCCCTAAATCAGCAGCAAACTAAGGACGTGGTGGTACAGCG
>JBFGZH010000433.1:0-2062 GCA_041586895.1 Psychromonas sp.
GGGGTTTCTCTGCGGTGTGGCCAGTGATAGCGTCAGATGTTATCTTCGCCATATTAAATGGCTGTCACATCATGATCTTTCCTCCGGGTTGCCTAATCGCAGTGCATTGTTTGCACTGGTAAAGGAAGTATTAACGGAGCAGGATGAGCAATCAGAAGCTTATGTGCTGGCTGTTATCTCGATTGAAAATGAAAAAGAACTATTATCGACATTCGGCGTGAGTGTCCTTGATAGCGCCGTAACGCAATTAGTGACCCGTCTGCAGCAAAAAGAAGCGCAGATAGTATCGATCTATCGTATCAATACAATGCGCCTGTGTGTGTTAATCCGCTGTGCCCCCTGCCTGGAAAGAGAGCGTTTTTTTGTACAGCTTTCTACGCTCTTTCGTGAGCCGGTTCGCTTTCAAGATATTCCCATTCACCTGGATATAAGAATGGGTTCGGTCGCGCTGACTGACGAGCAGTTATCACCTCAAGCATACCTGCAGCAGGCCGAAAGCGCATTGGCAGAGGCCTGCAATAAGGCCCGTGACCACGTAAGCTTTAATCCAGCAATCTCTACTGCCAGTAAAGAAAACCTGGTGATGTTGGGGGAGCTGAAAAATGCACTGACCGAAAAGCAACTTACGCTGCATTATCAACCCAAGGTGGATATGAGCAGTGGTAAGGTACATAGCGTCGAGGCCCTGATGCGCTGGAACCACCCGCAAAAAGGCAATATACCGCCGGGTATTTTTATTCCCCGTGCTGAGGACAGCACATTGATTAACCAGATCACCTATTTTGCTTTGAATCAGGCAATGGCACAAATGGTCTTGTGGCAGAAATCCGGCATTAGTGTGCCGGTTGCGGTCAATATTTCAGCGCGTAATCTGCTGCAGAGCGACTTTTGCAGCGTCGTCTCGCTATTGCTCGAGCGCCATGGACTGAGTGGCGAGCAGTTAGAGCTGGAGATCACCGAAGGGGTGCTGATGGGTGATGAGCAGCGTGCGGTTGCAGAGCTGAATAAACTGGCGCAGGCAAAAATCATACTGTCCATCGATGATTTCGGCACCGGCTACTCCTCATTACAATATCTGCATCAGCTGCCGGTTTCATTTCTTAAGATTGACCAATCCTTTGTACGCAGACTACCTGCTGATAAAGCGGCCATTTCTATTGTCGAAATGGCGGTGAGTATGGCCCATAAAATGAACATTCGCACCATAGCAGAAGGCATAGAAGACCAGGCAACCTATGACTTTCTTAAAAATATCGGCTGCGATATGGCGCAGGGCTATCTGATCTCCCGGCCATTACCGGCTGCTGAATATGCGCTGTGGCATCGCCAACACAACGGCTGTTTAGGTTAATATGTGGCGCTTATTTAATATAATACGGATGCGAATATGGAGCTGGAAGAAGTTTATCGTCGTGACTTAAATCTATTTGTGGCGTTAAAGGTACTGATAGAAGAGGGCAGCGTCAGTCGCAGTGCGGTCAGGCTCAATTTAAGCCAGTCGGCGATGAGCCGAGTATTAGGCAGGTTAAGAGAGCTACTCGATGATCCGCTTTTTATTCGTCAGGGACAACATCTGCAACCGACACAGCGCGCGATTGAAATAAGCCTGGCGGTCAATGATCCTTTGGAGTCACTGCGCAGTTTACTTTCGCCAGCTGACTTTGAGGCAAAGCATTGCAAAGAGCACTTTGTGATTGCCACTACAGATTATGCGATGCAGACCATTTTGCCCTATGCCTTACCGCGTATTTATGAGCAAGCACCGCATATTTCTCTGGATTTTCCGCCACTGCGTCATGGGCAGATGCTTAAGCAGTTAAGCAGCGAAGGTTGTGATATGGCGATTTGCCGGCCAACAGGGCAAATCGCTCCTCTGCTTCAGGAAAAATTAGGTTTAGTCAGTGTTTTCTGTATGTTATCGAAATCCCATCCGCTCGCTGAGAAGGAGCTGTCGCTAAGCGATTATCTTGCCTATCCGCACGCCTTGATTGCTATCAGTGATGGTGTGAAAGCGCTGCTTGATGATGCGCTTTGCGGCTACCCGCAACCCAAAACCGTATTA
>JBFGZH010000434.1:0-2062 GCA_041586895.1 Psychromonas sp.
CCCAGCCACTCAATAAATTCCAGTGTTTTTGCACTACCGCATGGTGAGAAGGTTAAAATAACACGCCTTGGCTTGATCCCCTTACTTTTGCATTCCAGCGCATAGCGGGTTAACAGATCAATGGTTGCCTGGGCGTTATAAACCGCCTGCGATATAAAGAACTCACAGCCCTGCTGCTCCTTGGCAAGCAGACGCAGGTGCTCATCCCCTTTGCTTAAGTGGCGCTCTGCAATAGTTACGCCGCCTAAATGAAAGTCCTGTTGATGATCGCGTAATGTGCGATAAGCATCCGATAAAGAAAGCTTAATTTCACCTGTCGAGGAGGGACTGCCGACCAGCACAATATCGCGCACCGAAAACTGGTGCCAGGCATCGGATAACCAGCGAGAAAAATCAGCCTCGTCACGCTGCGACACACTTTTATAGGTGATCACAGGTTTTGCTGATTTGTCATGTAACAGTTTTGAATATAAACGGGCATCATGGGTGTATTTAAATGGAAATGGGCGCGGTTTATCAATGCGCGAGGTTTCATCCTGAATGTCATAGACAATCAAACCATCGTATTCAATACCATCGAGGCGCTGTAATAATTTATCTGCAATACCGGAAACCAGTTCTATAGCCATATCCTGCTTAGGCGGTGTAGTACCTATGAAATAAACCCCTTGTTTCGGGTCACTGGATTTACTTTTTAAAATCGAATCAGACATAACACTATTCCTAAACTGGCAGAGTAAAATAATAACTTGAAATTGTCGCATATCTGCCGGGTAAATGAAATCAACTCAATTATAAAATAAACTTAAATAAAACAATTATAAGCCGCCGTTTTATGAAAACTTTTTAGTTTACACCCGCCTTTTCTACGCCTATGCAGAAAACATAAAATGCAGCAGGCCTTGGCATTAGCATTCACATATAGAATGGGTATAATCCATCTATTTACTGAAAACAGAAAACTTATGCGTACCCTTAGATTTTATGAACCACAACCTTTAACTGTTGCTGCTGAAATTCAACTCGGAGATGATGCCATCCAGCATATTCGTGTTTTACGCTTAAAAGCAGGCGCTGAAATCACCCTGTTCAACGGTTTAGGCGGGCAATATAGCGCCACATTAACCGAGGTACAAAAACGCCGCTGCAGTGCGCATATCGAGGCTTTTCAGGAAACAGATAATGAAAGCCCGCTGCACCTGCATTTAGGACAAGTTATTTCCCGTGGTGAGCGCATGGAGTTTGTGATTCAAAAGGCGGTGGAATTGGGAGTCAACGAAATCACTCCTTTAATCAGTGAACGTTGTGGCGTCAAAATTAACGCCGAGCGGATGCTTAAAAAACAGCAGCAATGGCAGAAAATAGCCATTGCCGCCTGTGAGCAATCAGGACGCAATATTGTTCCGATTATTCATAGCACCCAGCCCTTACCAGAATGGTGTGCAAGCGCCGAACAAGCGACTAAGCTCACCCTTCATCCGCGCGCCAAATATTCCATTAATACCTTACCCGGCGGTATTGATAAGATTCGCCTGCTAATCGGTCCGGAAGGGGGATTGACAGATGATGAAATTAATTTAACCGAGACGCTTAACTTCACCGAAACCGTCTTGGGCCCGCGTATTTTACGCACCGAAACAGCCGCCTTAACCGCCATCACCGCATTGCAGTGCCGTTTTGGTGATCTTGCATAAAATAGCTAACTCAACAGCACAAAGGAAAATATATGACCATTAAAATTGGTATCGTCATGGATCCCATCTCTGACATTAAAATCCATAAAGACTCTAGTTTTGCGATGTTATTAGAAGCACAGTCACGTGGTTGGGAGCTTTACTATCTAGAGATGCAGGATCTGTATCTTGAAAATGGCCGTTGTTTTGCCAGCAGCAGAAAATTAACCGTGCAACGTGATTCTGAAAACTGGTATCAACTTGAAGAAGCCACTGAGCACCCGCTTTCTGAATTGGATGCGGTATTGATGCGCAAGGATCCCCCTTTTGATACCGAGTATATCTACGCAACTTATCTGCTTGAGCGTGCCGAAGATGAAGGTTGTTTA
>JBFGZH010000435.1:0-2056 GCA_041586895.1 Psychromonas sp.
ACGTTAACCTGGGTAGAGAGTAAAGCCAGCCTGCTGGTGAAAGCCGGTGTCGGTAAGCAGAAAAATAATGCGCAGCAGTTAACCTTAATACAAATCGTCAACCGCAGTGCCGGTCAATACGGCATTAAATTTTCCCGTGTGGTCAATAAAAACGAGCAGATAGAGGTATGGATAACAGATGTTGAATTTGATCTTCTGCTGCGCTGGTTAACCGCTTTAAACAATCAATATTTTGTCTCTGTGCTCAGCACGGATATTTCCAAAATTGATCCTCAGGGGCATAGTAAAGTCAATCGCCTGCTGCTTGGCCGTCCTGCCGCGTAATGCGCCGAACGATTTTCCGATCCCTGCCCGGGCTGTAAAAGAGATTCTATCTATATGAAAATAAAACTTATTTTCCTGTTTATTGGCTTCTATCTGCTGTCCCTGCTGGTCACTCTGCCGGCGGATAAGCTGGTGCGTTTTATTCCTGCTGAGACAGGCATTCGCCTGGCTGCTGTTTCCGGCTCGCTATGGCAAGGACAGGCCGCACAGCTCAACTATAAAAAACAGTTGCAGCTGCAAAACCTTAACTGGGAAATTGACTGGCCTGCCCTGGCCCGTTTGCAGTTGAAAGTGCATCTTAAATTTAATAATGGCGTTAATGCCCTGTCCGGGAAAGGCGCCGTGGTGTTTGCTTTTTCCGGCATGGCCGTGGAAAACCTGGTGCTCGACAGCAGTGCCGCAGAGCTGCTTAGCTATGTTGATTTACCGGTTCCGCTGCAGCTTGATGGCGAGCTGTCGCTGATCATAAAAGAAGCAACACAGGGAAGCCCCTATTGCCAAGTGCTTGATGGCTATCTGCTGTGGAAGGATGCCGCGATCAAGAGTGAGATGGGCAGTGTCGATTTGGATGCTGCGCATATCGATTTAAGTTGTCAGCAGGGACAGCTTTTTGCCGAACTGCAGCAGCGCTCTGAGGAGCTGACTACAACGGCTAATGTGCTATTAAAAGCGCAGCGTGCTTATCAGCTGCGCGGCTCGCTGAAGGCAGGAGAGCAGCTGGACCCTGCCATTAAAGATGCATTATCCTGGCTTGGCAGAAAAAATCAGTCTGGCGAAACGGTATTAAGATTGAATGGTCGACTATAGCGCTCTATTTTTTACTCATTTGTTAAAAATTCGTTGCTGCCGCTAGTATAAATCTATGTGTAGATATACACTGTTTGTAATTACAGCCTACTTGGGGGAGTTATGAAAGAATTAACCAAACGTCAAAGTGAAGTCCTGGATGTTATTCAAGACTGTATTGCAAAAACCGGAATGCCTCCAACGCGGGTGGAGCTGGCCAAGATCCTTGGCTTTCGCAGTGCCAATGCCGCCGAAGAGCACCTTAAAGCCTTAGCGCGCAAGGGAGCGATTGAAATTATCAGCGGCACATCGCGTGGCATTCGCATTTCGGAAAAGTATAAAAAGCAGCATGAAGAAGTCGAAGAGGGACTGCCTCTGATTGGCCGGGTTGCGGCAGGAGAGCCTATTTTAGCGCAGCAGCACATTGAAACCCATTACAGTGTCGACCCTGCTCTGTTTCATCCGCAGGCGGATTTCTTATTGCGTGTCTATGGCGAGAGTATGCAGGATATCGGTATTATGGATGGAGATCTGCTCGCCGTGCATAAGACCCAGGATATCAATAACGGTCAGGTCGTGGTGGCGCGTGTGGAAGATGATGTTACTGTGAAACGTTTTTACCGCGAAGGTAGCGAAGTTGTGCTGAAAGCGGAAAACAGTCAGTTTGCGCCCATTAAAGTGGATCTGCAATATCAGTCATTTGCTATTGAAGGTATTGCCGTGGGCGTGATCCGCAATGCGGACTGGATGTAGCCATAAAGCGGCAGCTCTTTAGCCGTCTAAGATAGAGAAGCAAAATATGCAGACAGGGCTTGAGCGGACTAAGCTCAGTGAGCCCTGTTTTTAGCCGCGCTATCGCGCTATATAATGCACCTTGTTTTTGGCTTGTTGATAGTTAGGCTAAAGCCTGATAAATCCTCACTGTTTTTGCGCCGCCATTACCGCC
>JBFGZH010000436.1:0-2051 GCA_041586895.1 Psychromonas sp.
CATGGTCAAACTCCCCTACAATAGGGAAGAGCTGGCTGAACTGTTCGCTGTCGCCCGCCCTTCCCTGTCGAGGATCTGTTCGGAGATGTCCGATGAAGGCCTTTTACGCATTGAAGGGAAAAATATCACCATTATCAATAAGCAAGGATTGCAGGACTCTCTCTCCTGAAAGAGGTTTTTGATGCTTAACGAGAGCCCATGCGCCACTAATTAAGCGATGCGCATTAATAAAATAACTCCCCTTAAAGTGTCACGGGCGCTAAACAGACTCATCGTTGCCGGCACAATCTGTAATTGCCTATCCACTGTTTTTATCCGGCTCTTTTAAGTGCCGCGCCAGCAGAGTCGCTAAATGAATAGGCTGACGATCTCTTAAGGCTAATATTTGATGGCTGCAGGAGAAACCATTACACACCAGCAGTGCATCAGGCTCGGCATCGAGTGCCGGTAATAATTCCTGCTTGGCCATCTCACGAGACGGCTGAGCATGCTCGGCCTCCAGGCCATAACTGCCGGCCATGCCGCAGCACGCTGCTTCGATAAACTCAAAGGGTAAAGCAGGAATCAGTCTTAAGGCTTTACGCATCGATTTCATCGCGCCAACCGCTTTTTGATGACAATGCCCATGCACCAGCACCTTGCCCGCTGCTGTTAAAGGTGCAAACTCGGCCTGGAAACGTCCCGCCGCCTGCTCTCTGGCAATAAATTCTTCAAACAATAGCGTATTGGCAGCTAAGGACTTCGCCTCTTCTCCCAGATTAAGCATTAAGTATTCATCGCGCAGCATCAGCAGTGCCGAAGGCTCCAGACCGATAATACGGCGCTTAAGTAACAGATGCGGCCGTAGTAGCGAAATAAGCTGTTTGGCCTGCTCTGCGGTACGCTCAGTATAGCCTTGAGAAAATAAGCTTCTACCACTGTCGATAAGCACCTTGGAACCGCCGGACTTAGGGTGGACAGTGATAACCTGATAACCTGCTGCCGTTAATACGCGCAGTGCATCGCTGACGGTATGTGGATTAAACAGTGCCGTAAAACTGTCAATCAGTAAGACAATACAGCGTTCGTTATCCATAAGTTCATCACTCAACGCATTGCGCTGCTGCTGTTTTTGATCATCAACATAAACTTGTGCAGCCGGCTCAGGTAAGGCTATCGTACTGTTGATACGCAATAAACGCCGCCCGAGTTTCGCCAGCAGCGGACTTTTATTACGCCAGCGAATTAATTTAGCCAAGACAGGAAAGCGGTACAGCAGAAAAGGAAATTCAGCAAATAACCAGCTGCGCAGCGTCCCGTAACCGGCTCTGCGCCGCTGTGCAAGATATTCGACTTTAATGGCGGCCATATCCAGGTTGTTTTCGCATTCGCGCTTACAGCCTTTACAGGAGACACAGTCAGCAACCGATTCGGCAAGCAGCGGATCGTCAAGAAAATCCTGCTTATCCTGATTCAACAGGCGCTTAAAGAGCTGTACTCTTCCACCGGGAGACAGTAAGGGTTCGTCACTGACGCGAAAACTCGGACACATTACGCCACGATTGTTGCTTTCCTGACAAACACCGCTACGAATACAGACCGAAATGGCCTTTGCGAAATTCCCCCCATGTTTGGGAATATCTGCATAGGCGTCCCCCATGCCCTGGTCATGATAGTTGGACCAATCTAATAGCTTTTTCATTGAAAAATGGACCTTCTTTTCTGCTACTGCAAACCCGTTGTTAATGAACGATACGGCAAATGCATAAGTGAATGAATATACGCATACTCAATACCCATCAAGAAGAGTGCCAAAGTTAGTTTTTACAGTAATTCTGTTTTCAGAATAGCAACCATCTATGATTGAGTTGCGTACTTGTGCGCCGGCCATGGATGTGGTTAATGAACATGCGCGCAGCACAGTTCCGGCGTTAGGTTATGCCGCTACTTATGCCATTGCCAACGTCTTGATGACGGTCGCCGGCACGCTGATTATGCTCTTGAGCTAGTTTATGCTGATGTGCAAAAATTGGTTTTGACTTTGAACGCTGAAGCGCATAACTGCTGGCCAA
>JBFGZH010000437.1:0-2049 GCA_041586895.1 Psychromonas sp.
AAAGAGCTGTTTATGCCGGCCCTGCAGGGTGAGAAAAAAGTAGCCAGTGAACAAATTTTCTCCTTTCGTTTTGAACTGCATTGATCAGGCAGCTGTGCATATTCCCAGCATCTTTTTTAAACGCTTTCATATAAATGTCATCAATCATGCGTATCTTTATTTTTGTTGTAATTTGATAATAAAAAGAAAAGACAATGCCGCATCTAACTACCAGCACGCTGGATAAGATTATCCAGGAAAAAAATCTCAGTGTTTACTTTCAGCCGATTATTGCCAATAGTGCCCGCAAAATTTTTGGCTATGAGGCACTCATCAGAGGCCCCTTTAACAGCCCTCTGCACTCGCCTATCGCGCTGTTTAGCGCAGCCGAAAAACAGGGACGCTTAGTGGAACTTGAGCTGCTATGCCGGGAGCTCTCGGTGCTGCAGTTTAAGAAACTCAAGCTGGCAGGAAAACTGTTTTTGAATGCCAGTCCGGCAACCCTTTTTCAGCCGGATTTTCGCTCAGGAAAAACCTTGGCCCTGCTGCAGAAAGTCGGTCTTGACCCAAGCGATGTGGTTATTGAGGTCACCGAGCACAGTCCATTAGAAAACCATGAGCTGGTACATAATGCGCTCAGGCACTACAAAAAGATGGGCTTTGAAATCGCCATCGATGATCTCGGCGCCGGTTATTCCGGATTGCGCATGTGGTACGAGTTACGCCCTGACTACGTGAAAATTGATCGCCATTTTATAACCGATATTGATAGCGATACCATCAAACAGCACTTTGTCCATTCCATCAAAAATATCGCCCGAGAATTAAACTGTAAGATCATTGCCGAAGGCATTGAAAGCGAACAGGAGTTTCATGTCATCGGCAAAATGGAGCTGCCATTTTCCCAGGGATACTATCTTGGTCGACCGGCGGCATTGCCGGCCAAGCGTATTCCGCAAAGGCTTTTTGACAAGCAGAGCATCGCTAAACAAGCTCAAAACAGAGGTCTGCCGGTGAAAGCAATCAACCAATTACTGCAGGAAAGTGCAGCCGTCAACAGTGCGACGACCATTGAGCAATGTGCGGCATTATTTGAGCATAATCCGAGCCTGGAAAGCATTCCCGTGCTGGAAGGCGACAAACCTATCGGCCTGCTGCGCCGTAATAATCTGGCAAACCTGTTTTTCTCAGCATATGGCCGGGAATTATCCGCTAAAAAGAGTATTGCTTCTCTGCTGGATCGCCATGTGCTGATTCTGGAAAGCAGCTTATCCATAGAGCAGGCCAGCGGTTTGATTAGCGAGCAGATTGAAAAACAGAAGGCGCTGGAGTTTATTATTACTGAGCAGGGTGAATACCGCGGGGTTGGCTCAGTTATCGACCTCCTTAAAGAGGTCACCGACCTGCAGTTAAATAACGCCCGTTATGCCAATCCGTTAACACTACTGCCAGGCAATGTGCCGATCAGCAGAGAGTTAGATCAGCGCCTGGCACTGCAATCCCGACTCGCTGTCTGTTATATCGATCTAGACCATTTTAAACCTTACAATGACCATTATGGTTATGAAAAAGGCGATCAGATTATTATCGGACTGGCTGATATTCTGCAAAGTTACGCGAATCATGGTGATTTTGTCGGCCATATCGGCGGCGATGATTTTATTATGATCTTCTCTGCCGAGAACTGGCAGGCGCAATGCAGGCAAATACTCAAGCAGTTTTCAGAATGGGTTCGTCACCGCTACAGCCCGGAAGACCAGATTATGGGCGGCATTAGCGGCAAAGATCGCCTGGGCAAGGTGCAGTCTTATCCCCTGCTCAGCTTGTCAATCGGCTGTGTACAGTTACAGCCTGCCAGCTGTAATAGCCACCGTGATGTCGCGGTGCTGGCAAGCTATGCAAAATCGATGGCTAAGAAGATACCAGGCAACTCCTTATTTGTTCATGATGGCAGCCAGGCAGCGCAAGCAGAACAGGCAAAAGCCGGTTAAAGCTGCCGTTCTGAAACACTTATGCAAACCTGATCATGGCTGCTGGTTTCTTCTGCTTTCAACGATGCTGGTTGTGCCT
>JBFGZH010000438.1:0-2038 GCA_041586895.1 Psychromonas sp.
CCGTTCGCCATCTCATTAGGCACATTTTCCCCGTGCGCCTGGCTTGGCTGCGACTCTCTGCGTAATAAAGAAACCGCCGGTGCACTCACCTGGGTAAAGGAGTGAATGGTTTTCTGGATTTGTGCCGGATTCTTAGTGACAAAATCCGTTGCCACCTGCCCGATACTATTATTAAAGCGAAAGGTTTGATCTAACTGTGTTTGCGTGGTCGGGCCAAAATAATCTGCAAAACCGGTGGTCAAAGTAACATCCGCGCCACTAAAGCGATAGATTGCCTGCCAGTCATCACCAACAGCAAAAACCGAGCAGCCTTTATTGCTGTCACGTAGCGCCTTAACTAAACGCGCCCGCGGCTCGGAAATATCCTGAAACTCATCGACCATAATATAACGCCACGGCGAGCGAAACTTTCCCGTTTCAACATAGGTTAAAGCTTTAATGATCATATCTTCAAAATCAATTTCACCTCTTCCTGATAACCTGCTCTGATAAGCCCTTAAAATAGGTTTAAGTAAGAGCAATGCTTGCTCGGTTTGCCTGACATCGGCAGAAGCGGCAATCATCTTTCGCTCAGCCCCTTCGTCTAAACAGGCGGCTTTATAAAGCCCGAGCAGCTTGGCAAAGATCTCCGCAAGCAGGGTTATGCGCCCGGTTTCCTTTAAACTTGCCAGCATGACCTCATCCGGCAGTCGTTTAAATTCAACCCCTTTATGCTTAAGCGACTTAGCCAGTGTAGTGAGCAAGCTGCCTGTTTTGTGCTGGGCATAGCTTAACTCTATGCATTGCGTCTGATAGCGCTGGTGAGTCTTACGCTTCCATGCCATCGCCGCATGGTACTCCTGTTTATCTATATAAGGCGCGGTCTCGCCATTTTCATCTATCCCCAAATACTCAATATAAATATTGTGCTCCGGCAGGAAAAAGTCAGGTTGATATTGCCTGCGCTCAAGCGTCTGCACAGCAAATGCGTACTGAGCCTCATAGCGGTAGTCAATACCATGAGTGAATAACCAGTTGGCAATATACAGCTCGCCGAAGCTTTTTACTTTCTCGCCTTTTAAAGTGCGAATATCGTTATCGGTTAAATATTGGTAGTACTCCCCCAGCGAGGCAAACTCCGGCGCATGCTTTTCGACATAATAATACTTACTGAAATACTCCAATACTAAATGACGATATTGCGCATTCTTGTTGATTAAATGCTCAAAGCAGGCCTGCACCCATTTATATTTCGCTTTTTCATCCTCGGCAAAAACAGACAGATTAGGCTTAGCACCTTCAACCTGAGCAATAATATTTAATCCCAAACTATGAAAGGTGGTCGCGCGGATTTTATCCGTGGCTAATTTAGCGCTGATTCTCTGATCCATCTCATTAGCCGCCTTGCGACCATAAGCCAACAACAAAATATCACTATGGCTGGCCTGCCCGCTATTAAGCAGATACCCGGCCCGGCCGACCATCACACTGGTTTTTCCGGTGCCGGCGCCCGCTAGTAACAGATTATTATCATCATCGATCACACAGGCTCTGCGCTGCCGCGCTGTTAATGGATTGGTTTCCACATTATCAAAAAATGCCTGATGAGCTTTTAACTGTTTATCGACATAAGCTTCCCGGCAAGCGGCTAAATCCTGATCCTGCCAATGCCGATAGCGTGATAATAACTGCAGCCTGCCGAAAAGCGGCGCCAAACCTTTGTTTGCTAACGCCCAGGGAAACCAGCGCTGATATTCCTGCTGCACCGCCGCCCGAATGCGCTGCCAGTCAGACTGACGTAAGTAGCGGCTGTTAAGCAGTTTTTCTATCTTGGCCAGCAAGGTTTCCAGGCGCTGTTGATGGCTCTCGGCCCATAACCGGTAGCAGTCGTTTTTTGCTGTTTTTTCACAGCCGTAAGCCAACTTACTGAGAAGATAGTTTTGTTTGGCAGTGCTGAACGTAAGGGTTTTTCCTAACAGGCCGGAATTAAATTGCGGAGGGGCGAGCAGCGCTTGCCATGGCACCTCTGTTGCAACATTATTAACGACAACGGTTAGCC
>JBFGZH010000439.1:0-2008 GCA_041586895.1 Psychromonas sp.
AATGAAGTACGTAACGGTATGGAATGTGGTATCGGTGTTAAGAACTACAATGACGTACGTGTCGGCGATCAGATTGAAGTATTTGAAGTTGTTGAAGTTAAACGAACTTTATAATTTTAAAGTCGCTTGTAATTAAAGAATGGAGGCTTGATGCCTCCTTTCTTATTTTATGATCACTCAAGTGGTCAAGGGGTAAAAAATGGCAAAAGAATATAGCCGTACTTCGCGTGTTGCACAGCAGGTGCAGAAGGAGCTGGCACGTATTATTCAGCAGGAAGTAAAAGATCCGCGGATCGGCATGGCGACAATTTCCGGGGTTGATATCACCCGAGATCTTGCTTATGCAAAGGTTTTTGTGACCTTTTTAACCGTGGGTGAACAGACGAATGAGGAATCCCTGGAAGGTCTGAATGCCGCATCGGGATATATCCGCAGATTATTAGGTAAAGCGATGCGTCTGCGTATCGTGCCGGAACTGCGCTTCTGTTTTGACGAAACATTAACCGAAGGTCTGCGTATTTCGGAAATGGTCAGCAGTGCGGTAAAAGCTGATAAGACCAAACTGCAGCAATCCGGACGCAGTGACGAGGACGAAGAGTAATGGCAAGACGGGGAAAGGGGCGTTCAATAAACGGTATCGTACTATTGGACAAACCCACAGACATCAGCTCAAACCATGCATTACAACGTGTTAAGCGTATTTTCTTTGCTAATAAAGCAGGGCATACCGGCGCGTTGGATCCACTGGCGACGGGAATGTTGCCTGTCTGTTTAGGCGAAGCAACCAAATTTTCCCAGTTTTTACTTGATTCTGACAAGCGTTATACGGTCACGGCGACATTGGGTATCCGTACCACCACCAGTGACTCGCAGGGGGAAGTGGTTGAGCAGCGTGACGTGGCGGTAACACCAGCACAACTTGAAAAAGCACTGGATAGCTTCCGTGGCGATATTATGCAGGTGCCGTCAATGTTTTCCGCCTTAAAGCATAAGGGGCAACCGCTCTACAAATATGCGCGGGAAGGCATTACCATTGACCGTGAAGCGCGGCCAATAAGCGTTTATGAGATCAACCTGTTACGCTTTGAAGGCAATGAAGTTGACCTTGATATTCACGTCAGTAAAGGCACCTATATCCGTACTATTATTGATGATCTTGGTGAGCTTCTCGGTTGCGGTGCGCATGTCTCCATGCTGCGTCGTACCCAGGTTGCCGATTATCCATACGAGCGTATGGTCACCATTGAGCAGCTTGAAAGCCTGGTTGAACAGGCTAAAAAAGAAGATATCAGCCCTTATCAGTTATTAGATCCGCTGCTACTGGATATGGATACGGCAGTGAAAAACTATCCGGAAGTCAATATCAGCGAGGAGATGGGCAGCTATGTCTTACATGGCCAGCCTGTGCAGGTGTTTGGAGCACCGGATAATACCATTGTCCGTATTACCGTCGGCGATAACCATACCTTTATCGGTGTCGGCCAGATGAATGATGATGGCCTGATTGCACCCAAACGCCTGGCTAATTTATAATTCTGTTCAGCTAAGCAGAGACTCAAATTAACTCGTTCCCACGCTCTGCGTGGGAATTTAGACGTTATCGATCAATATCTACAACCCCATGCATTAGCAAGCGAATCGTGGCAACGAGGAGATAATAATGACAAAACTAGACTTTTCAGCAATTAATCAAGCAACAGCACAATCATTTAATGAACAGCGCCGTCTGATCAAACGAATCGGTCAGGGTGAAACCGTGCTTTGTGCGACTTGTCAGCAGCCATTGACCTTGTCTGTATCCAGTGATGGTGAAGCCGGCGTAAGTTGTGCAAAAGCCTGTACCGATATCAGTTTGGAACTAGAAGCGTAAATTAAGCGCGAATAACTATTGCTTAGTTGCTTAATAGTCCGTAAAATTTGCGCTTCACTTTATCGCTGAATTAGTGATCGGCGGTAATAATTTAACTAGGTTATTCACATAACCATAAAATATCGGAGTACGTTATGT
>JBFGZH010000440.1:0-1994 GCA_041586895.1 Psychromonas sp.
GGAATCATCAGAGTGCGGATTTTAACCACGCCGGGATGTGACCAGTTCCAGGTTGGTTTCAGCAACAGCTTTTCTTTGCGCAAAAAAGGCAGTTGAAAAAGAAACTGCAGCGCGCCGCCGGCAAAGACGCCGATCGCCAGGCCCATTTCCGGCTGCTGTAGATGCGGAGAAACAAACAGCGCGCAGCTGATAATGGCAATATTTAAAAATACCGGCGTAAAGGCCGCCACGGCAAATTTACCCAGAGTATTTAAAATCGCCCCGGAAAGGGCGCTGAAAGTGATAAACCACAGATAAGGAAAAGTGATTTTCAGCAGTGTCGAGGCCAGTTCAAACTTATAGGCTTGTTCACCGCCATGCCACCACTCTAAAAACCAGCCGAAGCCGAACAATGCAGTGATAACCGATGAGCCTAACACGCCCAGCAGGGTGATCACTGTGACTATAGTGCCGAGTGTCCCGGAGACGGCGGCGATTAAGGCTTTGACCTGATCCGGCGATTTGCTTTTCTCATATTCGGTCAGCACCGGCACAAAGGCTTGCGCAAAGGCCCCTTCGGCAAACAGGCGGCGTAAAAAATTAGGAATCTTATTGGCAAAGAAAAACAGATCCGCAGCCGCCCCTGCTCCCATCAGCTGAGCAATGACAATATCCCGCACCAGACCCAGCACCCGTGAAATCAGGGTCATTGAGTTGACAATCAGACCCGATTTCAATAATTTTTTACTCACAATCGCATTCCCGCATCAAATTTACTGTTCACCCTATTGGCTTTGACAAATTGAACGCGCTTAACTGCACTATCGATTTGCATCCATGGGCCTTTTTGGTATAAAATGCGCGCAGTTTAACCATCTGATTGGTTTCTTACCAGTTTTTTCAGCGGTTAAAAAAGAAACCATTTGACAATATACGTGTTACAAGGCATATTCCTCGACCTTTGATTATCCCTTGTTATACAGAATTTAGGAGTTAAGGTCTTGGCTAATATCAAGTCTGCTAAAAAACGTGCTTTACAATCTGAAAAGCGCCGTAAACATAATGCAAGCCGTCGTACAATGATGCGTACTTTCATCAAGAAAGTTGTTGTTGCTATCGAAGCTGCAAACAAAGAAGCTGCGACAGCTGAGTTCACAAAACTGCAATCAGTTATGGACAGCTACGCAACTAAAGGCTTAATCAGCAAGAATACAGCTGCTCGTAAGAAAAGCCGTCTTGCTGCAAAAATCAAAGCGCTATAATTTAGCCTTTTATTTTTAAGCCAGAATAAAAAACCGACTTAATGTCGGTTTTTTTGTGCCTGTAGGTTGCCAGAGATTATCCTCTCGTTCCCACGCTCCGCGTGGGAACGCATATTCACCAAGACTGACAAACGGCTAACAAACCGGTTGCTCCCGAATAATCCCTGGCACTTGAATAACGCCAATGCTCAGGCTTATCAACATAACCGCGTTTTACCGGATTGTTATGAATATACTCAATCTTCTGCAGCATCATTTCCTCGCTGCTAATTAACTCAGGGTGAACACCTTCCTGCCAGAACTGATAACTACGCTCACATTTATGTGCTTTTTTATAAAAGGCCAATTGCTCTAAAATGATATCCACATGGTGTTCGCTCAGATAACGAATTAACTGCCTGGCAGTAAATGACTTTAAACGTGCAATATCTCTATCAAGTCGAGGGCTTTGCAGCAACAAGTGCAGATGGTTTTCCAAAATAACATAAGCGTAAACTTGCAGTTCTTCACGTATCAAAAAGCGTAGTGACTCTAAAAGGATATCCACCGTTGCCGGACGAGTAAAGACAGGGATCCAATGTAAAACCGTCAAGGTGATAAAGTGTGGCGCATCCACTTGCGTTATTTTATAGCGACTTCTGCCCATAAGCGCTCTCTGTGCATTGTGCAGGTAGGCATTCCCACGCGGAGCGTAGGAACGAGTTACAAGTCCACGTGGCAACCAGTTAAAGTGTGGCGCATCCACTTGCGTTA
>JBFGZH010000441.1:0-1980 GCA_041586895.1 Psychromonas sp.
GGCTGGCGGCTGGTTAATAACTTTTTTAAAAATTGCGTTGTCAGCTTAATATTTTCTTCTGCCTGTGCGGATAAAGGGCTGCCTAAATCAAAGCAGTAACCGCGCACGCTGAGCAGAAATGCAGGAGGAGCTACTTTATTTTGGGTTTTTTCATAGAGTGTCAGTAATGCCGAGGGACTTAAAGCATGGGTGGTATAGCCGATCTGCCCTGTTCCCTTGACCGCAGTGATCTGATAGGCGTTATCCCCCTGGTAGCTGGCATCGATAAAAACAATACAGGCATCCTCATTAATATCAAAAACATGCTCGGGTTGCAGTTGAAAGTCTTCTATCAGTTGAATATGGTTAACCGCCAACTGCGCGATGAGCTGCTCAATAATGTGATGCAGTTTGGGACCGATTGCATCATCGCCACGGCTTGGATTACCCCAGGTAAAGAGATTTAAAGCCTGCCGGGATGTTTTGTTAATGCCGCAGCGTGCCATCGCTATCTCTGCTTAACTGGCTGATAAGCTCGTCAGTGTGCTGGTGGCGCATTTCTACTTTCAGCGGCATTTTTCCCAGCGCATGGGTTGCGCAGGATAAGCAGGGGTCATAGGCACGAATAGCCACTTCAATATTATTTAATACCGCTTCGCTGATTTGCCGGCCGCTGATTTGCCGGTTGGCGACGACCCGTATTGATTCATTGAGCGCGCAATTATTATGGGTGGTGGCAACAATCAGATTGGCCTTGCTGATCAGATCATCCTCTCCGACCTGGTAATGATGGAACAGGGTGCCGCGCGGCGCCTCAATGACACCTATACCTTCACTTCGGCGTTTACCCTCGGCAATAAGATCCGTTCCGGTGATCCTGCTATCCAGGAGCAACGCTTGAATCTTCTCGGCAGAAAAAAGCACCTCTATCATACGTGCCCAATGGTAGGCTAAGGTCGCATGGACCGGCTCCTTGCCGCCATAGGCGATAAATTCCTGACGTGCTTGTTCAGCCCGACGGGTGCTGATAATGTCACAATTATTGATCCGTGCTAAGGGGCCGACACGATACCAGCCGTCTTGTTTACCCAGGGTTTCAATAAAGGGAAATTTCATATAGGTCCATGATTTGACCTCTTCTTTGATCAGCTGCTGATAATCACAATAATCCTGTTTATCAAAGAGGATGTTACCGCTGCTATCCTTTAATCTTAATGGGCCGTGGTAAAGCTCAAGCTCACCCTGGCTGCCGATCATGCTTAAATAATTGGATCTTAAACCGGCAAAATTTTTATGAAAGGGCTCATTGGCTAAATAGCAATCTCGCGCGGTGCTTACCGCAGACTCAGCCCAGTCGATAATCTGCTCGATATCAGTAAGCAGATAGTTTTTATTCTCCTCGCTTAAGGGTTTATTCATTCCCCCGGGAATACAGCCTGTACCATGAATTCTTTTTCCGGAAATAATGCGGATCACCTCCTGACCGTACTTTCTTAGTTTAACCCCCTGCAGCGCAAGTTGTGGATATTTAGCCATTACCGCGATGATATTTCTGCCGGCCAGCTTACTTTCAAAACCAAATAACAGGTCGGGGGAGCAGAGATGAAAAAAATGCAGTGCATGGGACTGCAGGGTTTGCCCGTAATGCATCAATAAGCGCAGTTTATAAGCCGTTTCGGTCAGCTCAGTCACCCCGGCAATCATATCAATCGCCTTGCCGGCGGCAAGATGATGGCTTACCGGGCAGATACCGCAAAGCCGCTGTACCAATATCGGGATTTCCCAATAGGGCCGCCCTTGAATAAAGCGTTCAAAACCACGAAATTCAGTAATATGCAGGCGGCATTGTTGCACCTGATTGTGTTCATCAACGAGTAGCGTGACCTTACCGTGTCCTTCCACTCTTGATACCGGCTCAATCACAAAACGCTTCAGGTTGTCCGGGTCATCCGCTGTTTCCAGTGTCTTCGTCATAGCGCTATCCGTTAATCAAAATGTAAC
>JBFGZH010000442.1:0-1958 GCA_041586895.1 Psychromonas sp.
GATAAATTTAGTGATCTTATTTTTACCGGCATATTCATGCAGATAAATAGCTGCGATCACCCCGAATGGCGTAACAATCACCGCCATTAACATCACCATAAAGACGGTACCGAAAATAGCCGGAAAAACACCGCCTTCGGTATTGGCTTCACGTGGCTCATCGACAATAAACTTACTCAGCTGATGGAACCAATGCTGTATTTTGGCAAAAAAGCTCATCTCATTAGGCTGATAAAAGTCCACTATAGTGGCGATCGGCAGCGCAACTTCTCTACCGGCCATATCCTGTACCAGCACAGTGTCGCGTTGTGCTTCCTGGCGATAGGCAAATAGCTGTTTTTCCACCTGTAGATATTGTTTATGTAAAAGCTCGCTTTCTTTATCCAGCTCAGCTTCCTTCTCCGCAGTCAGCTCACCATCAAGCGCCAGCTTACGTTTATTAAGACGTATTTTTTCCATTGCGAAGTTGATAGTACCCACATCGCCGGTTAATAATGCCTTCTCTTTTTCGGTTAGTTCCAGGGCACGATCCAGTCTTTCCTCTAGCTGTACCGAAAGCGGACGGTCGTCGCTGCTCACCGGTTCGCCATTTTCCTGAATCTGCTTGATATAACCGTAGAAATTACCGTCTTTAGTACGTTCGAACACGGCAACGTCCTGCGCTACTTTTCTAGAAGCAATGCTTGTTTCCAGTACCCACTGAAAGTCAAGGTCAACATACTCACGGTTACCTACTTTGATCAGGTAACGCTCCAGCGTATCGGCTTCATCTTCCAGGCCGGTAATCCCCGCTTCAACAAGCTGGGTTTTTAATACTGTTTCGCTATCATAGATTTCACCGATAACGGTAAAGTGCTTGCCCTGTGCATCAAGCATATCAAATTCATAAATACTGCTTGGCCAGAAAAAACTAAGGCCTCGCCAACCGATTAATATGAACAAACCGACCACTGCAATTAAGCTTAAACTTACAGCCCCGCTTGTCATCCAAATCCAGGGCGTACCTGATTTAAACCATTTTCCCATAATATAAACCACTATTAATTAAATAAAAATCCACTGTCATCTGCTGCCGGCCATCGGCTATTCGGTGATGGCGACAACGACTGACAAGCATGCTTTGCGGCTGACGGCAAACTACCGCCAGCCAGGCACTTTACAAGCTTGAGTATTTTTCTCTTAAACGTTGGCGCACATACTCGGCCATCGTGTTGAAGAAAAAGGTAAAGATAAAGAGTACAAAGGCTGCTAAGAACAATACGCGGTAATGCGAACTACCAACCTCGGACTCGGGCATCTCCACGGCAATATTGGCTGATAATGAACGCATACCTTCAAAGATATTCCAGTCCATAATCGGTGTATTACCCGTTGCCATCAGTACAATCATAGTCTCACCCACAGCGCGCCCTAAGCCCATCATGACCGCAGAGAAGATACCCGGGCTGGCGGTTAAAATAACTACCTTAACCAGGGTCTGCCAGGGGGTTGCGCCTAATGCCAATGAACCCTGCGTTAAACTTTTCGGCACGCTGAACACAGCATCTTCAGCAATGGTATAGATAGTAGGAATAACCGCAAAGCCCATGGCAATACCAACAATTAGCGCGTTACGCTGGTCAAAGTCGATACCTAATTCATTGGTCAGGTACATACGGGTATTGCCATCAAATAACCATAGCTCTAAGGTGCTGCTGAAGCTCATCGACGCATAACCCGCCAGTAACAGCACCGGAATCAGAAACAGTGAATGATAGCCATCTGGAATGGAGTCTTTAATATGTTTAGGTAAAGCCGTCCAGGCCATCGCTGTCGCAAGAACACTTAACGGTAAACTGATTAATAACAGGATAATGCCCGGCAGATGACTTTCAATCAGCGGCGCCAGCCATAATCCGGCCAGAAAGCCTAGAATTACCGTCGGCAGTGCTTCCATTATCTCAACGGTCGGTTTGACA
>JBFGZH010000443.1:0-1953 GCA_041586895.1 Psychromonas sp.
AGATGCCTTTGGCGGCGAGCAAAACCTGTCCTAAAAGACTGCTGCAGAACACTGCAGTAGTACAGTGATTTCTTAGCAGTTTTTAATTACAACATGGGACGCGGCTTCAGCCGTGCTGTTATTTGTTAGCACATATATCGCACAGCTAAAAACGAACAATAAGCAGCTCGGGTAAACCCGAGGCCCCGGTGCTAAAACACAGCAGTGTTATCTGCAGATAACACTGCACTCTCTTTTAATTCGCTTCTGCCTTAAATATAACGGTAAAAACATTTTACCTGAGCAAAGTACGCAAGCATGTCAAGTAATGGCAGTTTTTTCTCTATTTGCTCTAATCCGCAGCTTATTTTCTGCTATTATCCTGCCCAATATCCCTCTATTAATAATCAACAAAGAGTTTAACAATATGAATGTTTCTATTTTCGGTAGTGCAAAGGCCAAAAGCGCAACAAAAGCCCTGCTTTTAGGCTCCGGCGAATTGGGCAAAGAAGTTGCCATTGAATTACAACGTTTTGGTATTGAAGTGATCGCGGCGGACAGTTATGCCAATGCGCCGGCCATGCAGGTGGCACATTCATCACATGTCGTCAGTATGTTAGATGGTGAAAAATTAGAGCAAATCATTCGCAGCGAACAACCTGACTTTATTATTCCTGAAGTAGAAGCCATTGCCACAGATACGCTGGTTGCCTTAGAAAGCGAAGGTTTTAATATTGTCCCCAGCGCGCGGGCAACCAAATTAACCATGGACAGAGAGGGTATTCGCCGCCTGGTGGCTGAAACCCTGCAGGTAAAAACCTCGCCTTATGTCTTTACCGACAGCAAAGAAGAATACTTACAGGCGGTTAAAGAAATTGGTATTCCCTGTGTGATTAAGCCGGTCATGAGCAGCTCAGGTAAAGGACAGACAGTGATCAAGTCAGAAGATGATTTAGAGGCGGCCTGGCAATACTCTCAAGAAGGCGGTCGCAGTGGCGCCGGACGAGTGATTATTGAAGGCTTTGTTCCCTTTGATTATGAGATCACCCTGTTAACCGTCAGTGCCGTTGATGGCATCCATTTTTGCGCCCCTATCGGGCATCGTCAGGAAGGCGGCGATTACCGCGAGTCCTGGCAGCCACAAGTCATGCCGGAACAGGCGCTGCAGAAAGCGCAGGAGATTGCAGAAAAAGTGGTCAGCGAACTCGGCGGTTATGGGCTATTCGGCATGGAATTCTTTGTCCGCGGCGATGAAGTCTACTTCAATGAGGTCTCTCCCCGTCCCCATGATACCGGTTTAGTCACCCTGCTTTCTCAAGATTTGTCTGAATTCGCACTGCATGTCCGCGCTATTTTAGGTCTGCCGATCGGCACCATCAGCCAGTATGGCCCGACCGCATCCAGCGTGATTTTAGGTAACGGACAATCGCAGGATATTCAGTTTGCCAACGTCAGCCATGCACTGGCTGCTGTACCCGGCGCGCAGATGCGTTTATTTGCCAAACCGGATATTAATGGCTCGCGCCGCTTAGGTGTAGCGATTGCCCGCGGAGCAAACACTCAGGAAGCGATCAGCAAAGCGAAATCTGTTTCAGATAACGTAGAGATACTCTACTAAGCTTAATGATCGATAAGCACTTAACCCGTCATCGCGGCTAAAAAGCGCCGCGATGACCTTGTGCAAAGTATTATCCGCAGCACCACTTAGTGCTTATTATTGTCGCACTGCTCATGCTGTGTCTGCACCGCCTCCAGCAGCTGTTTTTCCAATATATCCTGCTCAGGTTTATCATCGATAGAGACACTGAGGTCCGTCGCCTCGACCACCTCTGCATCCTGCAGTAACTCGACCATTTCTGATGCAACATCCGGCACAGAATCGACTATAGTAGCGGCAACATCTGCAGCATATTCAGGAATATTTTCAGCTATTTGGGTGATGTAATCACTCACCGCAGACTCAATATTTTCCTC
>JBFGZH010000444.1:0-1951 GCA_041586895.1 Psychromonas sp.
CAGTCCTGGGATTATGTGAACAACTATACTGACGCGCAGGCCTGGATTCCGAAGAATATGGTGATTGTTAATAAACGTGCCTTTAAGCGCCTGGATAAATCGCTACAACAAGCCCTGTTAACGGCAGCGGCTGCAGCCGAAAGTCGAGGATGGGAAATGGCAATCAGCGAAACGAAAAGTAAAACCCAAGAGTTGGCTGAGCATGGTATGAATGTTGCCCTGCCTTCTGCAGAGTTGATGACGGCACTTAAAACGGTCGGCGATAAAATGGCGCAAGAGTGGGCTGAAGAAGCTGGTAAGGAAGGCAAAGCTTTGCTGGCTGAATATCAGTAAGCCTTATTCACCTGTTAATTAGCCCTGTTCACTAACACACATAAAAACGTCATTGCGGTTTTGTTAGTGATATCTTGCGGTATATGAGTTGTATATCTTATTAGGCAAGGATTATCGGGCAGAGATCATCACAATGACACGTTATTTTTGACGCTAATTAACAGCAAACTGCATCTTTTTCAATATCCATTACAGGAGCATCTATTATGAGATCCCTACTAGATAAGCTTTATTTAGCTGCCGGTGCCTTATCCGGGCTATGCATTATTGCCATCTGCTGCATCATCCTGGCTCGCGTAATAGGCCGCTGGATTGGTATCGAAGTTCCTTCCAGCGATGATTTTGCCGGTTTCTTGTTAGCTGCGGCCAGTTTTTTAGGTTTAGCTTACACTTTTCGCCAGGGCGGCCATATTCGCGTCAGCTTATTCACTTCCAGACTATCTGCTGTTGCTCATAGGTGGATTGAAAAAGCCATTTTAAGCTTGGGCTGTGTTTTGATCATTTACCTGAGCTGGCAATTAGTCTACATGACATATGAGTCACACCTGTTTGAAGAATTATCATCCGGCTATGTGCCTGTTCCACTGTGGATTGTGCAATTGCCCTTGGCATTAGGCATGATCATTTTCAGCATTGCTGTGATAGATCAAACCTGTGGTTGCCTTTTCTTCGGTGAAGAACTGCCAAAATCCGAAGAAGAGGAGTTGGCTGAAAGCGCAACTATTGAGCTAACTGATGTAGATAAGCCTTTGCAAATGGAGAGTCAAGCATGAATGAGATAACTATTGGTCTGGTCTTGTTAGGCATTTTATTTGCACTGCTCGCAAGCGGGTTTTGGGTCGCTTTTACTTTGATTGCTGTCTCCATCGCCGGGATGGTGATGCTGGGAAACGATAACTTTGGGCTATTGTATAGTACTTCGACTTGGGGGGCTGTATCTGACTGGTCGCTGGCTGCGCTTCCTCTGTTTATTTGGATGGGTGAGATACTGTTTCGAACCAGGCTCTCTAAAGATTTATTTGAAGGACTGACACCCTGGTTAAGCAGTGTACCGGGGCGCCTGCTGCATGTGAATATCCTGAGCTGCGGGATTTTTGCTGCAGTATCCGGCTCATCCGCGGCAACCGCGGCAACGATTGGTAAGATGACCCTGCCGGAATTAAAGCGTCAAGGCTACGATGATAAAATGGCTATCGCTACATTAGCCGGTTCAGGTACCTTAGGTTTGCTTATTCCGCCTTCAATTATTTTAATTGTTTATGGCGTCGCTGCGGAAGTCTCCATTGGCCGCTTATTTATGGCGGGGGCATTGCCTGGACTGATGTTGGTACTGATGTTTATGGGCTATACCGCATATTGGTCGGCAAAGCATAGCGAAGGTGTCGCCAAGCAGGTAACACGCTACTCCTGGAGTGAAAAATTCTCCTCGCTGCTGCGTTTGCTTCCTGTCAGTGCGCTGGTCTTTTTTATTATCGGATCTATTTATGCTGGATTAACAACCCCAACTGAGGCTGCTGCCTTTGGTGTGCTTGGCTCACTGGCGTTGGCCGTCGGTAGCCGCTCATTAACTATGAGTAGTTTTATTGATAGCTTGATGGGCGCGGTAAAAACCTCCTGC
>JBFGZH010000445.1:0-1938 GCA_041586895.1 Psychromonas sp.
CCGCCAGAGCGTTGGATTAACTTCACCGAAGCTTCCGCGGTACCGCCGGTCGCTAACAGGTCATCCACCAGCAGCACGGTTTCACCTTTATTAATCGCATCATGATGAATTTGTAAGGTATCTGTCCCGTACTCAAGAGAATAGTCCTCCTGAATTGTCGTGCGCGGCAGTTTTCCCGGTTTACGCACAGGCACAAAACCGGCACCTATGGCTGCGGCTAATGGTGCGCCGAAAATAAAGCCGCGCGCTTCCGTACCGACCACCTTATCAATTTTTTTATCTTTATAACGTTCTACAAAGAGTTCAATCGTGGCCGCAAAGGCGGCACCGTTTTCAATCAGACTGGTGACATCGCGAAAGATAATGCCTGGAAGTGGATAATCGGGAATGCTTTTTATGCTGTTTTTAATAAGTTGCAGTGTGCTCGCTGTCATTGGTTTTGCTCTTAGTAAATATATAAGCGCTTAGATTAATTAGTTGTCTCCCTATGTGCAAGCAGTAGTCTCGAATATTCGAACTTGAAGGCGCAAAACTGCCGGAAAAGCAATCCAGCAGGACAGAGAGTCTAAGCTGCGCTTTGGCAGCTGCAGCTGATAAATACATTTTCTCTGTTAGCAGGTATAATAGCGTTTTTTAAGACAAGAAGTAGATCACATGAAAATAACGCTTGCGCCTATGGAAGGAGTAATGGATCACCATATGCGCCAATTATTAACCGCAGTCGGTGGTATCGACCTCTGTGTGACTGAATTTGTAAGGGTTGTTGATCTACGCCTGCCGGCAAAAGTCTATCGTCGCCTTAGCCCGGAATTAAATAATGGCAGTAAGACCCCTTCCGGCACCCCGGTGCGGGTGCAGTTACTGGGACAGAATCCGCACTGTTTGGCATTAAATGCGGATAAAGCCCTGCATATCGGCTCTGACGGTATTGATCTCAACTTTGGCTGTCCGGCGAAAGCGGTCAACAAAAGTAAAGGCGGCGCCATCTTATTAAAATCACCGGAAAAGCTCTACGAAATAGTCAAAGAGGTGCGCCGCGCCGTACCGCCGCTGCACACCCTCAGCGCTAAAATCCGTTTAGGCTATGAGGATAAAAGCCTGGCCATTGAAAATGCCCAGGCGATAAGTGAAGCCGGCGCCGATGAGCTGGCCGTGCATGCCCGCACCAAAGAGGAAGGCTATAAACCGCCCGCCCACTGGCATTGGATAGCTAAAATTAAAGATGCGATAGCGATTCCGGTGATTGCCAACGGCGATATCTTCACCCTTGAAGATGCGCAGCGCTGCACAGAAATATCCGGCTGCGAACATCTGATGCTTGGACGCGGCGCACTTGCCACACCGAATCTGGCGCAGGTCATTAAAGGCCATGAAGCGCCCTACAGCTGGCCGCAAATATTAGATTTAATGATCGAATATATGCAGATTCAAACTTTTGGCGATAAAGAAAAATACTTACCCAACCGCATTAAACAATGGTTAATGTTTCTGCGCCTGCAACAGCCGCAGGCAAATGCCTTTCTTCAGCAAGTGCGTAAAATTAAAACCACTGAGGAGATGTTTTCCGCCATTAATAGTGCGCGGCAAAAGTGTTAACCAATTAGGCTAGCCTGTCTACGCAGCCGAAGAGTCGCGCAACAGTGAACGCTTAGCCATTTCTTAACAGGCATAAAAAAACAGCGCTAATGCGCTGTTTTTAAATTCAAACTTAGGTTTTAGTTTACTTTAAACCGAGTTTCGCCAGCTCTTTCTCAGCCACTTTTGCCGGTAGTGGAATGTAACCATCTTTCTCAACAATCTCCTGTCCTTGTTGTGACAGGATCATTTTTAAGAATTCTGCCTGTAGTGGCGACAGCGGTTTGTTCGGGTGCTTGTTCACGTAAACGTATAGGAAACGTGACAGCGGGTATTTACCAGAGATGGCGTTCTCCATTGACG
>JBFGZH010000446.1:0-1937 GCA_041586895.1 Psychromonas sp.
AATACTTTTCATGGTCGACAGGATCAAACGCAAATCGCTGGCCGTTGGCTGACGCTTGGCAATAATACGTGAACATTCCTGATCAACAGTTGACTCAAATTGATTCACTTTTTGGTCTTTAGCAATAATCTGCTCGGCAAGTGCAACGTCATTGTCCGCCATCGCCGTCAGCACATCGGTTAACTGCTGCTCAATTAAGCCGCCCATCTGCATCACTTGATTGCGAATGCCTTCCAATTCATTATTAAACTGCCCGGATATATGACTGGTAATATTTAAGTTTTCCATAATTTATTCCTTAATTGGTTTATCCGTAACGACCGGTAATATAATCTTCTGTCTGCTTCTGCGTCGGCGTGGTAAACAGTGTATTAGTATCTGAATACTCGATTAATTTACCCATATACATAAAAGCAGTCTGGTCAGAAACACGTGCCGCCTGCTGCATATTATGGGTAACGATAACAACCGTAAATTTCTGTTTCAGCTCGGTGATCAACTCTTCAATGGTCAATGTTGAGATTGGATCCAGTGCCGAGGTCGGCTCATCAAGCAGCAGCACTTCCGGACCGATAGCAATCGCACGGGCAATCACCAGACGTTGTTGCTGACCGCCGGAAAGACCAAAGGCGTTATCATGAAGACGATCTTTTACTTCATCCCATAGCGCCGCACCGCGCAATGATTTTTCAGCCGCTTCATCCAGCACGCGGCGATCTTTAATGCCCTGCAGGCGTAACCCGTAAACAACATTCTCATAGATTGATTTCGGGAACGGATTGGGTCTCTGAAATACCATGCCGATACGACGGCGCAATGCCGCGACATCCACTGATTTATCATAGATATTAGTACCGTGAAGCTCAATATTCCCCTCAACACGGCAGATATCCACCAGGTCATTCATGCGGTTAATGCAGCGTAATAAGGTCGATTTACCACAACCGGACGGCCCGATAAACGCGGTTACCTTACCCTTAGGGATTTTCATGGAAACGTTATGCAGCGCTTGTTTATCACCGTAATAAAGATCCAGGTTTTTAATCTCTAACGCTGTATTTTCCGGCGTCAAATCTGCTAGCAAATCGCTTGTTTTATTCGAATTTGGTAATGTGATCATGTGTATTTCCTACTTTGTGGCTTTAGAGTTAGTGCTCTAGAGCGCGGTATTTTTCTCTTAAGTTATTACGAATAGCGATAGCCGCTAAATTCAGGCCGATAATAACGGTCACTAATAAAAACGAGGTTGCATAAACTAAAGGTCGTGCTGCTTCGACATTCGGGCTTTGGAAACCAACATCATAGATATGGAAGCCAAGGTGCATAAACTTACGATCTAAGTGAAAGAACGGGAAGTTACCATCAACGGGCAGCGTCGGTGCCATTTTAACCACACCAACCAACATCAAGGGTGCCACTTCACCCGCCGCACGGGCTACTGCCAGAATCAAACCTGTCATAATCGCAGGACTGGCCATCGGCACGATAATACGCCACAGTGTTTCTGATTTTGTTGCTCCCAGCGCCAGCGAACCTTCGCGCAGCGTACTTGGAATACGGCTTAAGCCTTCTTCAGTAGAAACAATCACCACCGGCAGGGTCAAAATTGCCAGGGTTAATGCCGACCACAATACGCCCGGCGTACCAAATGTCGGTGAAGGCAGCGCTTCTGGATAGAGCAGTTCATCGATGCTGCCACCGACGATATAAACAAAGAAACCTAAACCAAACACACCGTATACAATTGACGGAACACCTGCGAGGTTAATCACAGAGATACGGATAAATTTGGTGATCTTATTTTTACCGGCATATTCATGCAGATAGATAGCTGCAATTACACCGAATGGGGTAACAATCACCGCCATTAACATCACCATAAAGACGGTACCGAAAATAGCCGGAAAAACACCGCCTTCGGTATTGGCTTCACGTGG
>JBFGZH010000447.1:0-1932 GCA_041586895.1 Psychromonas sp.
CGGCAGGGGTTGGTGCTCTGGTGGACAAGCCTGCCGATAAGTTGGCTGCTGAAGTGGCCTGCGAGCATGGTGTCAGTCTAGAGGGGCATAGCGCCCAACAGCTAACGGCTGATTTATGCCATGACTTTGATTTGATCCTGGTTATGGAAAAAGGCCATATCGGCGCCATCACCGAGATAGCGCCGGAAGCGCGCGGTAAAACCATGCTCTTAAGCCACTGGATCGGTAAACAGGATATTCCCGACCCCTATCGGCAGAGCAAAGAGGCCTTTGAGTACGCCTATCAGCTGATTGCAAAGGCAGAGACAGCCTGGGCAGAGAAACTAAATTAACGGCGCGATAATGAGCCCGTTACGATAATTCATTTTAACTGGAATATAATTCACCATTATGGATAACAAAGCATTGAATCAGAGCAACCCGACAAAAAGCAGCGCAGAAAATGATGTCATTGATCTGGGTAAATTACTCGGGCTGCTAATTGACAGCCGCTGGTTAATTGTCAGTGTGACCACGCTTTTTGCAATAGCGGGCATTGCCTATGCGTTATTGGCCACGCCTATCTATAAGGCGGATGCTTTGCTGCAGGTGGAAGAAAAAAGCGGCGGCATGTCGTCATTAGTCGGGGATATGGGGGAGATGTTTGCCAGTGAATCTTCGGCAACCACTGAGATTGAGATCATCAAATCGCGGATGATTTTAGGCTCAACGGTGGATAAGTTTAATTTAACTACGCAGATAGCCGCAAACTATACGCCTTTTATCGGTAAAGGCCTAGCAAGACTACAGGGCGAGCAGCATGTGGCTGAGCTGGGGCGTTTTGAATTTCCTGAGTATGTTGATGCCACCCCTTTTACCTTAGTGGTGGATGATAGCCAGGCAGGGCGCTATTCACTTTATGACAGTGAAGAGCGCAAGGTGCTTGCCGGTGTTGTCGGTGAATTAGCACAACAGAAGGGTTACCGCCTATTTGTGCAAAGCATTACTGCACCGACAGGGGCAGAGTTTACCCTCAGCAAACGCAGCAGATTAGAGGCCATTCAATGGCTGCAGCAAAATCTATCTGTCAGCGAGCGCGGTAAAAGTACTGGAATTCTCTCGCTCTCCTTCAGTGGCGAGAATAAACCGCAGATAGAAGCGATCCTCAATGATGTCAGCCAGAACTACTTTCTGCAGAATGTGCAGCGCAACTCCGCAGAAGCGGAAAAAAGCCTGCAGTTTTTAGAGGAAAATTTACCCGGCATTAAAAAGAAACTCACAGCCGCAGAAGATACATTAAACAACTTCCGTCAGGCCAATGATTCCATCGATTTGGGCCTGGAAGCGCAATCCACGCTGCAGTCTATGGTCGCGCTGGAAGCACAGCTGAATGAACTGACCTTTAAAGAGAGTGAAGTCAGTCAGCTGTTTACCAAGGATCACCCTTCCTATAAATCCTTATTAGATAAACGCCAGGTGTTATTAGAAGAAAAAGAGCGTTTAAATGAGAAGGTGCAGGCTCTGCCGAAAACCCAGCGCGAAGTGCTGCGTATGACCCGTGATGTGGAAGTGAACCAGCAGATTTATATTCAGCTGCTTAATAAAGTGCAGGAGCTGAGCGTACTGAAAGCCGGTACCGTGGGTAATGTACGTATTCTCGATAAAGCGCAGGCCTATGCCGCGCCGATTAAACCGAAGAAACCGCTGATAGTGGTACTGGCGACTCTGCTCGGTGGTATGCTGGCGGTGGCCTTTGTACTGCTGCGTGAGGCCTTTCATAAAGGGGTAGAAAACCCGGAAGAGGTTGAAGCACTGGGGCTGCCTGTGTATGCCAGCATTCCTAAATCGGAGTGGCAGTCGAGCCTGGAAAATAAACTTAAAAGCAGAAAAGGTAAAAAGCCTGTCGGTGTACAGGATACCCTGCTGGCGGAAGCGAATCCGGCGGATCTTTCC
>JBFGZH010000448.1:0-1926 GCA_041586895.1 Psychromonas sp.
CATATGCTGGCCGCCACGGCTGTAGAAGTAGTTCTGACCGGCAATAATATCCTGCTCGGTAAAGACAAGGTCATTACCGACGACGACAGTACCGGGGATGGGCGGTTTCTCATTGTTCATCAGATAACCACCGAAAAGCAGCACCCCGAAGGCCAGTACCAGCATGAAAAGCAGAGCAGCGGTTAGCTTCGAGTTTCCCATAATTGCCCCCTCTTTTATCGACAGTATTAACGCAACGCTAAAAACTTCTGCCTGTGCGCTGGAATTGTCAGATAATGGCCCGAGATTCACTTGCGCCTAAATAGCGCTTTTTGACTCTATTAATAATAGAGCATGATGGCTATAAGCGATTAATATTGGGCGTTATTGCAAATATGAGGAAGGCTGAGAATCGCAGCCGCGATGGTTATGTGCAGGTCATGCTGCGCATTAAATACTGAGCACTATTTATCTTTTGTTGTGGTCATATTATTTACGGCCACGGCTAAGATAACGCCAAGCAGGACAACACCGAGTGTGGACAATGATCGCCAGACTAGACCTGTATCTCCGATGTACCCCCAGATGCCGAGTATTGATACTGTTGTGCCCAGAATGATACAAATCAAAGCAATGATTAACGCTATTTTATTTAAGTTCATATTAACCTTACATTTCTTTTTAGACGCCATTACGCCTGACTCGCCGGCGAGAGTGGTCTTCTTCTTTCCGCAAAAACCTGACTACAGTATGACTTCTGCTTGCTTTGCTTTATTAACGCCTCAACTTTAATATGCCATTAACCCTTTCTTGAGTTTCACTACTAAACATTTGCAATTGTTCTGCAGTGAGCACGCCAAAGTCTTTTAATGCCACTATTTTTAATAACACATTGTTACGCGTCGGGTTATCAAACATCTCAGCTATTTTTGCATCTTCCGCTTGTATTAAGTGATACAAATCTAAATAGGACTGATACTCTTTTCCTGCTCTATTTTTGCATAGCTTATCCACTTGTGTGAATATGAGTTCACAAGCGCTGGCTGTTAATTTTTCTTGCAGCTTACGAAACAGTTTCCAATCTCTTTCTGGCACGGATGACATATTTGCTTCTCACTAAGTTAAAGTTTGCAATAAATGGGCGGCGCGCCTTTAGCGCCATCAAAGTTGAATTGTCTTTAGTATCTATATAGATAGCATATTGTTGCAGGTTCTGCCGACTCGCTTCGTGACTTCTTCAGATATATCCTGCGCATTAGACTCAGTCGCGATATAAGCAAGTCACTTAAGTCAAACTCTTACCTCTGTGGTTAATGTTGCATCTCGTATTGGCGCATAGGCATAGCGTCAATTTCAGAGAAGATCGCCTGCAGGTCAACCTCAGCCCTATGCTCCCTTGCGGCCTGCGCCCACCAAAACAGCTGATTGAACGCTCGAGCAAAATAATCAAACCAGGGGGCCTGTTCCTCTGCTGCCTGCGCTGAGCCATCTGCAGCAAAAACCTCTTGTGCTTTAGGCACATAAATCATTGCAGAAACAGGCATGCAGCCCAGCTCCGAAAGAAAGGTGCGCATTCCAACGGCCGCACGCATCCCGCCCCATTGGCCTGCAGAGTAGGTGACGATGACACTGGGCTTGTAGGAAAACAGAGAACTGCCGAAGTGGTTGAGCAAATTAGTCAAGGCAGGACTCATGGAATGATTGTATTCGGGACTGATCATGATAAACGCATCGGCAGATTCTATTTTCTTCGCCAGCTCATTAAGCGCCGCTGGCGCCTTACTTTTCGCATAAGCAAAGTGCGGTTTGACATCCTCCCTCCACTAAATCAAAGATTTTAGTGGGGGATTCCTACTGCTAGACGCTCATGCCCGAGCGCAAGAATGTTCTTTGCCGCGTTAATATCACGGTCGTGAGTGACACCGCACTCACAAGTCCATTCTCTTA
>JBFGZH010000449.1:0-1920 GCA_041586895.1 Psychromonas sp.
ACCCAGCCCGAGCGCGCTGAAAACAATCACCAGCTGCCAGGCTGAGGCCGCAAAGGAAAAGGCAACGGCGGTGCCGACAAAGGGCGCGCTGCAGGGGGTCGCCAGCAGTGTGGCAAACATGCCCTGCAGATAAGATCCCAGGTAAGAGTGTCCACCTTTTGTGGCCAGCCAGGTCTGTGCGGATGGCGGCAGTTGTATGCGATTGAGATCCAGCATATTAGCCGCAAATAAAGCGGTGATCACCACCATCAGGCTGATAAAGTAAGGGCTTTGGAATTGAATTCCCCAGCCCAGGGCCTGGCCGGACAATTTCACTAGCAGTAGAAAAGCAGCCAGTAACCAGAAGGAGCTGAGAATACCCGCCGATGAGGCGATAAACTGCCTGCGAATCTGCCCGCGGTTAATGCGCCCCGCTGTTAAAATGCTGCTTAGTTTCATGCCTAACACAGGTAATACGCAGGGCATAATATTTAAAATCAGCCCACCCAATAAGGCGATCACAAAGATTGAAGCCAGGGTTTGCAGGTCGTTAAAGCTGCTCGGCTGAACAGGCGTACTGGGCAGTTCGACCGCCAGGTCCTGATCCACCACAGTCAAATTTAATAACTGCTGCTGCAGATCCAGCTTACCATTCCAGCTGCTGACCGCGATTTGTGCCGTCATCATGTTGTCTGCCAGGGACACTTCAGGCGCAGCAAAGGTGACGCCAGTAAAGGTATCAGTCGCTGAATCAACAAAGATATCCGGCGCCTGCCAGGCGCTCTCACGCTCAATTTCGACAGTAAGCAGTTGCTGATCATTATCCCAGAAGGAGCGCCAGGCCGTAATTAACTGTTTGCTGTTTGTCGCCGGATCCAGCCTGACTGGAACGCTGGCCAATGCCTGTTGATAGATAGCGGTGCTCTGTTCATTGCTTACCAGGGCATCAGGACTAAAGGACAATTCAATATCATAATCACTGAGCACGCACAGGTTGGTGCATGAGGCTAGGGTCAGGGTACCTTTTAACAGCGCCGCTTGAGATGCATCCTGCAGCTGCAGAGTCAGCGGAAAGTTGACAAACTGCTGATAGCCGAGGGTATCAACACCAGCAACGTTATAACGTTGCGGCGCCGGCCACGCCCAAACAATATCGCTAATATTCTGTGACTGCGAAAAATCAAACTGCGGGGCAGCGCCGCCATCTCCCGGAGAGCGCCAATAGGTTTTCCATTGCCCCTGCAGCCGTACCTGCAGCAGCGCATTAACGGTTTTTGCAACAGGATCACTGACACCGGTTAACTGCATTTGTACCGTCACCGGCGGGTGATTAAAATCGCTTAACCAGCCCGTCGAGCTTTGCTGAACAGCTTGTTCCGCGGCAATAAGAAGGCGGCTGAACAGTAAAAAGCTCAGCAGTAAAGCGGCAAAACAAGCAGGATAGGAGCGAGGCAGTCGATACAATGGAAAATCTCCGTCAGAAAAACAGTTAACTGTAATATAGCGCAAATACTTAGCATAGTATCACAGCAGGGATTTGAAATTAATTTGGCGATTAAAAAGACATCAGTTTAAAAATAGTGGATAATTCGCGACTGCAAAAATCAGCATGCAGTTGCTTAATCTATTTATATTTTCAGGAATCGTTATTTATGTCCCAAGTCGGCACGCTTTATATCGTATCTGCCCCAAGTGGTGCAGGCAAGTCTACCCTTATCAATGCACTTCTAGCTGAAAAAAGAGATTGGCCGGTACAAGTTTCTGTCTCGCACACCACCCGCGCACCACGTGTTGGCGAAAAGAACGGCGAACATTACCATTTTGTCGATGTCGAGACCTTTAAACAATTGATTGCCGAAAACGCCTTTTTTGAATGGGCGGAAGTGTTCGGTAACTATTACGGCACCTCGCGCATCACCATTGAGCAGGCCCTGGCACAAG
>JBFGZH010000450.1:0-1919 GCA_041586895.1 Psychromonas sp.
CGAAACCGCCCAAACTGAGCCGGGCACAAGCAAAAATGCGGCCGTCGCGGCAGCTGTGGCCCGAGCCAAAGCAAAAAAAGCGGCGGCAGCAAGTGGCGAAACCGCCCAAACTGAGCCAGGCACAAGCAAAAATGACGCGGTCGCGGCAGCTATTGCCCGTGCCAAAGCGAAAAAAGCGGCACGAGCTGAAGCAACACAAGCAGCTGCAGCGCAACAGACAGAGCCCGATAACCAAGCGGTCATTGCGGCACGCGAAGAGCGTAAAAAACAAGCCCGTTTACATAAGCAACAAAAAAAAGACAACACTCAGATAAGCGGCGATGATAAACAAGCCCGAATTGCCGCTGCAGTTGCCAAAGCCAAAGCAAAAAAATCTGCGCATAAGGAATAATACAATGGCATTTATAAATTCAAGCTCACCCCACCAAAGTGTCCGTTTAAGCACCAGTCAACTGATGCGTATGGTGATCCTATGTTTACTGCCGGGGATAATTTTACAGACTTACTTTTTTGGTTTTGGCACCTTACTGCAAATTATCCTTGCCGCTCTGGTTGCCCTATTAAGCGAAGCATTTATTTTAAAGTTACGCCAACGTGCCGTTGTACACACTCTAAAAGACGGTAGTGCATTATTAACCGGAATCCTGATTGCCATTGCCATTCCGCCACTTGCTCCCTGGTGGATTGTGGTGATAGGTAGTGTTTTTGCGATAATCTTTGTTAAACAGTTATATGGCGGACTGGGGCAGAATTTATTTAACCCGGCGATGGCCGCTTATGTGCTGCTACTGGTGTCATTCCCGGTGCAGATGACCACCTGGATGCCGGTACAATCACTGCAGCCTTTTTCTGTCACGCTGTTGGACCAGATAAATGCATTATTCACCGGCTTTACCCTTGATGGCTACTCTGTTAAACAGTTGAGCATCAGCATTGATGGTTTAACCATGGCGACCCCGCTTGATAGCGCGCGTAATGCATTAAATGCCGGGCAGACGATGGAGCAGATATTAAACAGCAGTGCTTATCAAAACTCCTCCTGGCAGGCCATTCGCTGGGTGAATATTGGCTTTTTACTCGGTGGTATCTTGTTATTATATAAGCGCATTATTCACTGGTATATACCGGTTAGCTTTATTAGCGCCATGATTATTTTTTCTGCGGTTGCTTTTATCTACAATCCGGAGCTTAATATTTCACCGCTGTTTCACCTGTTTTCCGGTGCCACTATGCTCGGAGCTTTTTTTATTCTCACCGATCCGGTTAGCGCGGCAACTACGGTGAAAGGGCGCATTATTTATGGCGCATTAATCGCACTGCTTGTGGTCATCATTCGTAATGTTGGCGGCTATCCGGATGCGCTCGCCTTTGCCGTATTGCTTGGCAATATGTGTGTCCCCTTAATTGATTACTATACCCAGCCGAAAGTTTACGGGAGAGGTGCTTAAATGATTCCAACTGTTAGCCGTAACGCGTTTTTATTAACCTCCTTTGCCATTGCCTGTACTGCCTGTGTCGCCGTGGTTAATCTATTGACTAAACCTGTGATTGCATCACAGGAGCAGAAAGCGCTGTTAAAAACACTTAATCAACTTATTCCTGAAGATTCATATAATAACGATATCTTTGCCAGTTGCTTTATGGTCAGAGACGATAAACTGCTTGGCAAAGGGCAAGCCCATCCGGTTTTTATTGCCAAAAAAGACCAGCAGCCGGTCGCATTAATGCTCGAAAGCAGCACTTTTCGCGGTTAGGGCGGAGAGAAAAAACTGGCTATTGGTATCCATAAAAACGGCCAGCTTACAGGCGTACGCGTGATTAGTCACAGTGAAACGCCCGGATTAGGTGATAAAATTCAAAGTAATAAGTCTGACTGGCTGCTCTCCTTTAATCAAAAATCTTATCAGCCATTACAACAA
>JBFGZH010000451.1:0-1902 GCA_041586895.1 Psychromonas sp.
ATAATTTTAAATTTAATCTGACCCCATTATTTATGGGATGTCTGTCTTAGTAAAACCAATGATAAAACCGTGGAGACTACTGAAATGAATAGCAATGCCGTATGTTGGTTTGAGATATATGTTAACGATATGCCACGCGCTAAAAAATTTTACGAAACTATTTTAAAGCAAAAGCTCACACGCCTGGACAAGCCTGAGCAAGCAAAAGAGTATCCCCAGCCAGAGATGTGGGCATTTCCCATGGAGGAGCGGCCAGGAGCGAGTGGTGCTCTCTGTAAGATGCAAGGCTTCGATGCGGGCGGAAATAGTACCCTGGTCTATTTTGCGAGTGAAGATTGTGCGCTGCAGGAAGCGAGGATTGAACAAGCTGGTGGAAAGTTAATAGTAGCGAAAATGGCGATCGGTGAATATGGCTTTATTTCAATAGCACAGGACACCGAAGGCAACACCATTGGTTTTCATTCGATGAAATAGCGGCTGGTTAAAATTAAACTAACCTGACCCTATCTTTATTATTACTTAAAAGAAACTGAGATGCGTGAATTGAGCCCCGGCTCCTCACACGAGCAATCGCGAGGTGAAGAGCTCGCGAATAGCATTAGCCACGCTATAGCACTGCTCGCTATGCTGGTCGGGACGCCTTTTCTTATCATCAATGCGCTGCGGCAAGGGGACGTAGGGCAAGTTATCGGCAGCAGTGTCTTTTCGGCAACGGCGATATTGCTTTACCTCTCCTCTACCCTGTACCACGCACTTGCGCGGGGCAAGGCCAAACGCATCTTTAGGCTCATCGACCATTGCGCGATATTCCTCCTGATTGCAGGTACATACACGCCATTCACCCTTGGAGTGCTGAAGGGCGTATGGGGCTGGACACTTTTCGCTCTCATCTGGGGGCTGGCGGTCGCTGGCATTGCGCTGAAAGTATTCGCAGGAAAATCCCATCCCATTGCCTCGACAAGCCTGTATTTATTTATGGGCTGGCTTATTATTCTTGCTGTTAACCCATTGCTTACCAAGGTGCCAACAGCAGGCCTACTCTGGTTGATCAGCGGAGGTTTGTTTTACACCATAGGCGTGGTGTTCTTTGCAACCGATTCGAAGTTGCAGTATGGGCACCTAATTTGGCATCTCTTTATTATGGGGGGAACCACATGCCACTATTTCGCGGTTCTCTGGTATGCGGCCTAACAAGATAATCGGGCTTTCATCTTGTAACCTTCTGTTTTACTTACCACTATAATGCAGCTGGTTGATAGGCTTTTCGAGCCGAAGGCCTATTGACGCTGCTAAAAACAAAGCCTAGACTGATTTGAATTAATCAATTTTTAAACAAGGTAAAATGACGTGCTCATCAAGCAAGGCTTTAAGTACAAGCTAACAAAAGATCAGGTCGAAGCGATTTGCCCTTTGTTTGCTGGTCATCGCCACCCTGTGCACAACTACTTTGTCGCAATGAACCCGCACCTTAAACAGAAAACAGTGGTGGCCGCGAGGCGTTACCACCTTAGGATAGCTGGTGAACTCACTATCTAAGCATCTCTCTTAAAATGTTGTGCGTCTTGGTGAGCAAATTGAGTGGGAAAGTATGTCAATTATCGTTCCAGTAGAGGTTAATCATGTCCACAGTCAAAGATACAATAGCTAAACCTGAACACTATAATTATGATGCCATTGTCATTGGGACCGGGCCCGGCGGGGAAGGGGCGGCCATGAAGCTTGCTAAAAGTGGTTTACGTGTTGCCGTTATCGAAAAATATAAAGATATCGGCGGAGGCTGCACCCATTGGGGAACGATTCCTTCCAAGGCGTTGCGTCATAGCGTCAGCCAGCTTCTTGAATTAAAGAAAAACTCACTATTTATTAATAACTACCCGCAGAATAAAACATTCACCTTTAAGG
>JBFGZH010000452.1:0-1864 GCA_041586895.1 Psychromonas sp.
GCGAGGCATAGATTCAACCTATTCAATTACTGTAACGGATGCAGGCTAGTAAAGTTTTATTCTTTAAATTGTAAAGGAGCTACGGCTCCTTTTTGTTTGCCAATTTCCCTTTTATTTATGTTAACAAATATTGGTTGTAAATTTTGAAGGGGCCTAATATAGGCTGTCCGTCTGTCTTTTTGTCCTTGTATATTTATGTATAATAACCACTTAAATTTTATCCCTCTTTTCCTATTTGAGAACTACTATGTCACCTGAACGCTTTGCCCGTATCACCCAAATGCTTAACCGCCGCCAACCTGAACTGACCGTCTGTTTAGAGCAGGTGCATAAGCCGCATAATTTGGCGGCGATTGTGCGCACTGCCGATGCGGTGGGGGTCAGTGATATCCATGCCACATGGCAGGATAAAGCGACGCGTCTTTCCGGTAAAAGTGCCACGGGCAGCCAGAACTGGGTCAATGTCCATTCTCACGATTCAGTGACCGATGCGGTTAAGGCGTTACGCGCGCAGGGAATGCAGATTATTGCCACCAACCTTTCCAATACGGCGATTGATTTTCGTGAGGTCGATTATACTAAGCCAACGGCTATTTTAATGGGCCAGGAAAAGCATGGCATCAGTGCTGAAGCCTTAGCACTTGCCGACCAGGATGTAATTATTCCAATGGTGGGAATGTGTCAGTCACTTAATGTTTCCGTTGCTTCTGCGCTGATTCTCTATGAAGCACAACGCCAGCGTGACGAGGCGGGGATGTATAACGGTGAATGCCGTTTATCGAGCGCTGAAGTCCACCGTATTTTATTTGAAGGCGGGCATCCTATTTTTACTAAATTATGCAAAGAGAAGAATCTCCCTTATCCTCCTTTAGATGCAGAAGGACAAATCGATGCCGATGCCGACTGGTGGCAGGCGATTCGCTCTGCGAGCAAAGATGTACCTGAATAAACGACGGCCAGAATTTGTTGTGGATCTATTTGAGCAGCGCCTGCTTGCTGAAGGGCTACGGGCTACGGAAGGTGACTCACCTGCTTTATCTGCACCGCTAGCGGTAAAGCCCGCAGCTAGTTTTGAAAACTTATTGCTGCAGCGTGCCGTGGCGCTTGCTTCCGAGCAGAAAATAACAGCGTGCTTTGCACATTTTAAAGGGCTGAGTAAAGGTTTGTTTACGCTGTTAGCCGTGCTGGTATTGCTGCTTGGCGCCAGTGGTGTACAGCAGCTGTTTTTTACTGAGCAGGGCAGGCAGATAAACTTTTTCTGGGCATTTGCGCTGTTTTTTATTCCCAATTTACTGGCCCTATGTTTATGGCTGCTGTTGTTTTTCCGCTCAGGCTTAATAAACAGCGGCTGGCTGGCACGTTTTAGTTTATTTTTAATAACAGCCATTGAAAAGCGCTTTAATGCGCAAGCCACACAACACCCGCATTTTTGGCCGCTGTTCAGATGCTACTTTAAAGTCAGCTTTTCAGGGGAGCTGGGGCGTTATCAGTTATCTGCGCTTACCCATCTGTTATGGTTGAGTTATTTTTCCGGTGCAACGTTGATGTTAATTGTAATGCTGACCACGCATCAGGTTGATTTTATCTGGCAGACCAGTCTTCTTTCTCTGCAAAGCTTTGTTGCTTTAACCGAGTGGCTGGCCTACCTGCCGAATCTGCTCGGATTTCCGGTGCCGAGTATCGAGCAGATACAGCAGAGCAGTTTAGCGGCGAGCAGTGTGCCAGGTGATGCTGAGCACAGTCGCTTTGTCTGGTCGAGCCTGTTAATCAGCAGTTTTCTTATTTATGGCTTAGTGCCGCGCTTTCTGCTGTTTTTATTGATGCAGCTTTTATTAACAAGAAAAAGAAAACAATTCAGCTTGAA
>JBFGZH010000453.1:0-1863 GCA_041586895.1 Psychromonas sp.
ATCACCACTTCTTCATTCACTAACACCATCAGCTCATTGTCTAAGCGATAATGGGCAAAGTACACTTCCCCCATACGGGCATCAATCGCCGCATAAACATCGCTGACCTGCTGCGCTCTATAGGCCTGTTGTGCCATGGCCTGTAATGTGGAAACGCCGACCATCGGCTTGTCGATGCCATAGGCCAGACCCTGTGCGATACTAATGCCGATGCGTACGCCGGTAAAGCTGCCCGGCCCGCGGCCATAAGCAAGCACATCAATGTCCGCCAGCGCCAAACCTGAATCCTGCAGGACTTTTTCTACCGTGGGTAGAATTTTCTGCGTATGCTCGCGAGGAGCCAGCATAAACGAGTCATTGACAAGCGGCTCTTTACCCGTCGAACAAAGTACGGCAACAGAGCACGCTTCAGTTGAAGTATCTACACATAAAACATTTAACGCTTGGGACATATTTGACCTATTTGTATTTTCATTATTTTAAGAATTTTAACCTATTTTTCCGTTAGCAACCATAATTGACGGCTAACGGCTATTCAATCGCCTTTAAAAACTCAATGGCATTATTCAAGTTACGGGTACGCGGCATGCAAGGTAAACTATTGAGAAAAAGATTGCCATATTTACGTGTCACCAAACGGTTATCACAAACAATTAACACCCCTTTATCCTGCTCAGCTCGGATTAATCGACCTACCCCCTGCTTAAAAGTAATCACCGCCTGTGGCAGCTGCACATCGGCAAAGGGATCTTTGCCTTTGAGCTGCGCATCTTCGATGCGTGCTTTGAGTAACGGCTCATCCGGCGCAGTAAAAGGAATTTTATCAATAATTACGCAAGATAAAACTTGCCCGCGCACATCCACCCCTTCCCAGAAACTGCCCGTTGCCACCAGCAATGCATTGCCATGGCTGACAAATTCATCGAGTAAGGCTTGTTTGCTTTTTTCACCCTGCATTAAGACCGGCAGGGTTAAGGTTTGCCTGAAACCGACCGCTAACTGGTTCATCATCGCATGGCTGGTACATAAAAAGAAACAACGCCCTTTGCTTGCCTGAATAACAGGGGCCAGTGTGCTGACCAACTTATCCGCCAATCCCGGCGTGCCCGGTTCGGGCAACAGCCTCGGCACGACAAATAAAGTTTGCCGGGCATAATCAAAGGGGCTGTTTAACTGCAGGCAGTGACTATCCTGTAAGCCCAGTAACTCGGTAAAATGCTCAAACTGCCCTTTGACCGACAAGGTCGCGGAGGTAAAAATCCATGCCGCTTGTTTCTTCTGACATTCGGCCTGAAAGCGCTCGGCAACAGTTAACGGGGTAATATTTAATGAAAAATGCTGTTTACTGCAGTCAAACCAGTAACTGTATCCGGCTTCATTAACGTTATTTAGTTTTTTAAACAGCAAGCTAAACTGGGTTAAGCGCTCAAAACAATGGTCTAGTACTTCACTTTTACCGAGCAGATCGCCAAGCACATCATGTAAAAAATGGATTACCTCTGACAAGCGCTGTGCATGCAGCTGCATAATGCGCTCGCGTAATTTATCCCGCCAGCTTCCCGTGCCTTTATCGATCGCAAAGGCCATACGAAAATCTAAAACACTCATACGCAACTGCTCAGCCGCTTTCGCCATCTGTTTGGCTTCGCGCATCTGCGTGCGGTATACAAAATCAATCTCTTTAGCCAGCTCAATAAACTGTCGGCTGGAAAGCGATTCACCAAAATACAGACTGGCAATATCGGGCAGTTGATGCGCTTCATCAAAAATATACACGCCCGCTTCCGGCACCAGCTCACCAAACCCTGTTTCTTTCACCGCTAAATCGGCAAAAAACAGATGATGATTGATCACCAGCAGATC
>JBFGZH010000454.1:0-1852 GCA_041586895.1 Psychromonas sp.
ACGCGTGTTTGATTATCAAGTCAATGAAGCATTCACTTTATCCAAAGAGTTTGAGCATCCTGAAAGTCGCCAGAAAGGCAGTGATCTGGTCAGTGACCGTCCTGGACATAACGAAGGTAAAGGGGGAGGGCAGGGAGCATTTGTGCCGGCCAATAACCCCAAGCAGATTGAAGCCGAACGCTTTGCCCGTGAACTGGCGGAATGGCTGGATAGTGAACGTAAGCAGAACAGTTATAAGCAGCTGATGTTAGTCGCCGATCCTCGCTTTTTAGGTCTTCTTAATAAATCCCTTAATAATCAAACGAAGCAACTTATTTTCGATACGCTCGATAAAGATTACTCGCAAATCAAGCAACGCGACCTTCCGGAAATGTTAGGCTTACGCATTAGCGCTTAGTATCATGCTGTGCAGACACTGTCTGCACACTCCTGCCTGCAGAGTGTCACTTTTAGCGGTTAATTTAAAAGTCGCGAAGTGGATCTTCTTTACTGCATACGGTGTTTTTACATTCCTTAATTTTACTGATAAAGTCAGTGCAAATATCTGAACTACCTGAATGTTAACAAGATTCATCAGCGACCATTCGTCATAAAAACCATCATGAAAGGCTAATATATGAAATTAAGTGCTCTGTTTAAGAGGGCAATGCTGGCAGCTGCTATTTTCAGCTGCGCCCTGCAGGCGAAACCTGTTTATGTTGCGACCACGGCCATTGTCGAGCACCCGGCACTCGATGCGGTGCGCGATGGTATTAAGGAGGTACTAAATGAAAACGGTTATCGCGGTGAGCAGTTTAAATTTACCTATGAAAGTGCCCAGGGACAGCCTGCGATTGCCGCGCAGATAGCCCGGAAAATGGTCGGTGATCAGCCGGATGTGATTGTCGCGATTGCCACCCCTTCAGCACAAGCTGCGGTGAGTGCCAGTAGAACCATTCCAGTGGTCTTCTCCGTGGTGACCGATCCGCTCGGAGCAAAGATTGTGCCTAGCCTGACTCAGCCGGGCGGTAATGTCACCGGTCTTTCGGATATGGTCAATGCTCAGCAACAGCTTGCTTTGATTAAAGAGTTTATGCCCGGTTTAAAAACACTGGGCGTGCCCTATAATCCGGGCGAAAGCAATTCAGTTTCTATTATCAAAGCACTGCAAGCTGAGGCGCAGTCGCTGGGTATTACCGTGATTGAATCAGCAGCGCCTAAATCGTCCGATGTGATGATTGCCAGCAAACAGCTGGTGGGCAAAGTCGATGCCATTTACTGCCCGACCGATAATACCATTATCAGTGCCCTTGAATCTGTGATTAAAGTTGGCATTGATGCGCAGATTCCAGTTTTTGCCAGTGATACCGACTCGGTTAAACGTGGCGCCATTGCCGCTATTGGCCATAACCACTGGGCGCTGGGGCGGCAAACCGGCGAAATCGTGGTGCGTATATTACAAGGCGAAAACCCCGGCAGCATTGATGTGCAAACGGCACAGGGAACTGAGCTCTTTGTCAATCCGAAAATGGCGCTGCGCATGGGCATTACCGTCCCTGCGGCTGTGCTGGCCCGGGCAACAGAAATTATTGAGTAACAGGCTTTAAGGTTGCTTATCTTAGCGGATAAAAAGTAACAATTTATTTTTAGCAAACATTATTAAGGGATTAACTATGAAATTAACTTCTATTTTTAAAAGTGCCATTTTATCTGCTGCTATTTTCAGCTGCGCCCTGCAGGCGAAACCTGTTTATGTTGCGACCACGGCTATTGTCGAGCATCCGGCGCTCGATGCGGTGCGCGATGGAGTGAAAGAGGTCTTAAAGGAAAACGGCTATCACGGTGAGCAGTTTAAATTTACCTATGAAAGCGC
>JBFGZH010000455.1:0-1852 GCA_041586895.1 Psychromonas sp.
AGGAGCCGTACTTGAAGATGCTGATAACGACTTTTCAGTGCCTTTTAGAGATGCATTGTACACTGGCTGGCAACAATATTTAACCTGCCAGGAAAGTATACAAAAATATGACCTTTGCATAGAAAAGGCTGCCAATAAAAGCCGAGAATGTAAGCGACTGCTCGCGTTAGAGGGTGTTGGCCCAATGAATGCGATAAATCTCTATATTTCGCTTGGCTGTGGGGAAATAGGGGTATTCAAAAAAGGCCGTGATGCCGCAGCATGTATTGGGCTGACGCCTATCCAACATAGTTCCGGAGGCAAAGTTAAACTCGGCTCCGTTGGAAAATATGTGAAAAATAATAATATAAGAAGTTGCCTTGTCAGTGGTGCGATGGCTGTAGTTAATCAGGCTACAAGACGGAAAGCAAAAACCAAAAAAGAGTTATGGATACAGCAACTTGTGGAGCGAAGAGGGAAACGTTGTGCAGCGGTTGCATTGGCGAATAAAACGGTCAGAACGGCATTTGCTATGTTAACCAAGAATACAGAATATAAAGCAGAGTTAGTAACTGCTTAAATTTGTTATCCCATAATACAGAATGTAAAGCAGAGTTGGTAACTGCTTAAATTTGTTAAACAATAATAATGCTAATCGAAGATAAAAATCAGCTCATTTAGTCAGTGCAGAGCTCAGAGCCTAAAGCTCGCGGCTAAGATGTGACAATGAGTTCGCGTAAAAATCAGTGAGCCTGAGATAGCTTCTCTGTTAGAGCTCGTACATAAGCACGCATTTATTCTTTAATTATGAATTATTATTGTTGACAAGGGGGAGTCCACATACGCTCCGCGTGCCCTGGTTGTTTCGCGACAGCGATGGGGCACGAGCGGACGAGCTCTGCGAGTCCTGACCATCGCCAAGTGCCTAATACCAATTTGATTAAATTTATGATCTAATTACGTATCCCAAATAATTTTAAAAGTTGAAGATGCATTCGATAAAAGATACCGATTTCAAATCATACCAATCTGATTAATTAACTGATCTATCAGTATTTTTAAGAAAGCACTTATTTTCAGCGACTAAGGATTCAGTCTTACTGAATCAAATAGATCCTAAACTTAATAGTATTGGTATCACTCATACTCAAAGAAAAAATGCCCGAATGAGAATACGCTTAATGGCTTTAGCTCATATACAGGGTGGTATTATGAAAGAAAAAGCGGATGAATCCCGACCCCTAAGAGCACTGCTAAACAGGGATTTCTCCGTTTAAGCGAAGTTCGGTCAACAGAAATCCACAATCGATAATGCGATTTTGGGCGGTAAGAGACACTGCTCCTCGCGCAGCACAGCAACAACAATTTGCATACGCTACCTGTTTGCTCTGCCACAGGCGCGCCATGCTGTCATCGTTGCTGACGGGCAGCTTGCCATCAATAATACCTGGCTGATGAATTTGGGAACATCACAATTATTAAATTACCAGCCTATTTACCGGAGCTTAACCCTGTGAGCGAGTATGACTGCGGCAAAACGAGTCGGCTAACCTTTGTTTTAGTGGTTACACAGACATTGTAAATGAGTGCAGTAGAGCGTGGAATAATTTTATTAGCGACATCAATCGAGCCAAGGAAATGTGCATGATAGGCTAGTTAATCATATTGCTATCAGAGTGGTGAATAGAAAATAAACAGCCGATAGATTTTGAATCCATCGGCTGTTAAACACTGTGCTTATAGCTAAAGCAGTTCAGGCTGCTTAGGCATAAAGAGCTTATTGTCTGTGTTTTTCTGTTCTCATGCCCATGATTAAACTTACACACATCAGCAATAGAATGATTGTAAAGGGCAGTCCTGTTGAAATAGCGCC
>JBFGZH010000456.1:0-1831 GCA_041586895.1 Psychromonas sp.
ACTGATTATTTTTTCTTCTATGGTCGCATTGCCATCTAAGTCAGTATCGATTGACTGCATTAAATCAGTGCTAACAGCGGCAGAGATTTCATCGGCTAAATCTCCATCCGCATCTGTGTCATAAGTAAAGGCACCTGAACCATCATAGTCACAGCTGTTGGTCGGTGCATAGGTGATATCAGCGGACCCCAAGCCAATTGACGCATTAAATAACCCGGTTGTCGGATCTTGGCTAATAAATTGACGCTGGGCAAGTTCCTGCAGTGTATGATTATTACCGGGTCCGGCCCAGTTACAAATTATACCTTGTACCTCACCAACACTGCTGCCGACTCGAGCACCGTAACCTGCGTATGCCTCACCATCTAAGGGTGAATGGGCATTGATGCCGACATTAAATACTCGGCTGTGGCTGTCCCCTGCACCTGCTTGCCATACATAGGCATATTGTCCGGCCAATTGTGTCGGATCAAAATTAGCCACAAAGATATTGAAGTCTTCACTCCAACCTTCAGGTTCGCTGTTGGCGTCATAATACAGTGACGCATCGACCATATTATCAGTATCATCACCGGCTCCAGCAGTAAGCCCGTTAACACCGCTCCCGCAGAAAATCCCAGTTCGGCTTTGTAAGTTCATATCCGTCAGACTATTTCTATCATAACGTAACGAGCCGTTAAGGGTGCGCTCTGAAAGAGTGCAGTTTCCACCGGGAAAGTCGTTTTGATCTCCATCAACTCGATAAAATAGCACCCCACTGTACTCATTTGTACTGCCACTGCTGCTGTGTTGTAAACCAATGACAATGTTCTTCGCTGTCACACCTGGCGTATAAGTTAAATCGACCTCATAGCTCCATTCATCCGTTGCTGTTTGACTGAGCGTCACGCTGTTAAAGGTCACATTGGCGACTGCTAATGCGTTCATTTCTGATGTTAATGTGATGCTCGCTCCCACTGCAGGTAACGCAATGCTGTTGGCATTAGCCGTAGCAACCATGCTGGCAGTCACCATTAATGCAGCCATCGACTGTTCTCTTACGCCAGTCAGGCGTGCATTCATCTGCGCAGCAGCACAGGCATGGCCGGTGATATCTTCCTCTAACCACATAAGTAAATCACCACCGGGGAGCTCACCACTACCACCTGAACCATCGGGATGGTTTTGATATAAAAGATTCGGCCCATAACACGCCGCATTGCTGCCTAGGCGATAAAAAAGATCCGCAGTGAAAACATCTCTTAAGGGGGTGGTACCATTTACAATCGAGTCAATGCGGGCTGTTGCCCAAGAATAAGTAGCCACAGCTTTGGTTGACACGGATCTGCTCTGCGCTGATATCACGGAGCGCGGATCAGGGCTGCTATCACCTTCAGTCACATCAAACGGCGACACCACTACCGCAGCTGCAGGCACTAATAGTAAGTTATCAGTGGTCACTGAATCAGCATCTGAACCAGCGCCACCACAAGCTGCCAGCAATAAAATAGATCCGGACACTATCATTGGCTTTATCATTTTAACTTTCCCTGTAAATATTTAAAATTCCATGAAGAAGGTTGAAAATAGTACAACAAAAACTATTAGGGTCTATTGACCTTTCGCGTGCATTTTTGCAGCAATTTGTTCGTGCTTTATACAAGACAGAGCCTGCGTAGTGTAGTTGTTCTACATAAGCCGGCGATAACGCATACGATCGCGCGAACAAATGCTGCCCTACGGGTTCAGCTAAAAGCATCCAGCGCTGCGTTGCTCGTCGTTCACATAGAATAACTATGCTACGCTCCTCGCGCCTTGCTCAGGACGCGTTTAGATTGAATAAAATTCATAC
>JBFGZH010000457.1:0-1821 GCA_041586895.1 Psychromonas sp.
ATGTCGATAGCCAATTTAGCTTTGCATTTAGAAAGCCCGATGCCTTGCCGATGCCGCTATTAACCTTAGAAAAAGTAAGTGCGGGTTACGATCAATTGCTGATTTTGGATAAGATTAAGTTAAACTTGGTGCCGGGGAGTCGTATTGGTCTGTTAGGGAGAAACGGGGCTGGTAAGTCCACCTTGATTAAACTGCTGGCAAATGAGTTAAAGCCTTTTTCCGGTAAGTTGGCGATCAATCCCAATGCCAAGATCGGCTATTTTGCCCAGCATCAGTTAGAGTTTTTACGTTTAGATGAAACACCGCTGGATCATCTCTCACGGTTAGCACCGGAGGAAAAAGAGCTGGCTTTACGAAACTTCCTCGGTAGCTTTGGTTTTCAAGGTGACAAAGCATTAGAGAAAGTGGCTCCCTTTTCCGGAGGGGAAAAAGCGCGCTTAGTGCTGGCGCTATTAGTGTGGCAAAAACCCAACCTGTTGTTACTGGATGAGCCAACCAACCACCTCGACCTGGAGATGCGCCATGCATTAACGGTTGCATTGCAGGCATTTGAAGGGGCAATGGTCGTGGTTTCCCATGATCGCCATCTATTACGCACCACAACAGATGATCTCTACCTGGTGCACGATAAAAAAGTTGAGCCTTTTAGCGGTGATTTAGATGATTACCATAAATGGCTGGCAGAGCAGCAGAAAGTTGAAAAGCAACCGGCTCAAGAGACGGAAAAAAACAACGCTGCCAGTGTAAATCGTAAAGAGCAAAAACGTCTTGAAGCTGAGTTTCGTAAAAAATTAACCCCTTATAAAAAGCAGCTAAGCAGTTCAGAAGAGTTAATGGATAAATTAAGCTTAGAATTAGAGGCAATGGAAGCACAGCTGGGAGACTCTACACTTTATGAACATTCGCAAAAGGCGCGTTTAACCGAACTCTTAAAAGAACAAGCGGAAAAGAAAGAAGCGCTTGAGGAAGCAGAAATGCATTGGATGGAAGCACAAGAAAATATTGAAGCAATGCAGGCTGAATTCGCAACTAAAGTTTAACAGCTTGAGTTTTACACTTGCCTTGTTCATAATGACGGACAAATACACTGCATATAAAGGATAGATAATGAGCTTTCAAGCTAATGAATATTTTGATGGAAACGTAAAATCAATTGCCTTTCAGACAGAAACATTACCGGCAACCGTTGGTGTGATGGAAGTAGGTGAGTATACTTTTGCTACAGATGCGAAAGAGTATATGACAGTAGTGAGTGGTGCGCTGACAGTCAAACTGCCAGGTACAACGGATTGGCAAACATTTAATGCCGGTGAAACATTTATAGTAGAAGCAAATAAAAGCTTTGACGTTAAAGTAGCAGTACAAACTGCATACCTGTGCCTTTACGAAAAATAAAAGTAATTTATATTAACGATAAAAAAAGGAGCGAAAGCTCCTTTTTTTGTGGCCAATATTTAGCAGCGAAAGCATCATTCAATACAAAGCAATATGAATGCCTGAAAAAGTAGCGTTTTTCAGATAAAAAACAAGCACATTGTTTGCTAAACGAACGCTCACTGATTTAATTGAAAATATTGTAAATAAACGCTTGCTAATGTGATCTGAATCTCTATAATGCACATCCACGGAAACGGAGCGACGCAAGTTAAACCGCTTTCTGAGAACAAATTAAGGCGTTTAGTTTTCATGTTTTAGAAAGATTAATTATCTTTATAAAACATTCAATATAAGACCTTGACATTGTTTGTAAGGCGCGTATTATACGCTGCCTAGCCGAAAGGCAAGCTCTTTAACAATTTAATCAAACAATCTGTGTGGACA
>JBFGZH010000458.1:0-1806 GCA_041586895.1 Psychromonas sp.
CCGAAATTTTCGAAAAACTTCCTGATTGAAACCGGTGATATTCGCCGCGCCGTTGCCCTTAATAAAGAGCAGGTAGAAAATGTCGCCTTCCCATCGGCTGAACACAGCTTTTACTAAGTAGCAGAGTACAGAGAATGCATATTATCAATGATCCCAAGCTGTTGCGGGAGAAAATCAAACAGTTGAAGCAGCAAGGTCAGGAGGTCGCATTTGTCCCAACTATGGGCAACCTGCATAACGGCCATCTACAGCTGGTACGCGAGGCGAAGAAAAAGACAGACATGGTTATCGTCAGTATTTTTGTTAACCCGATGCAGTTTAATAATGCTCAGGACCTGCAAAGTTATCCGAAAACACTGGATAATGATTGCCGCTTACTGGCGCAGGAAGATGTCACTATCGTTTTTACCCCTGAGGTTGAGAGCATTTATCCCAATGGTTTAGCGGCACAAACCTATGTCGAAGTGCCCGGTCTGTCTGAACGCCTGGAGGGAGCGCTGCGTCCGGGGCACTTTCGCGGCATGACGACCATTGTTAATAAACTTTTTAATCTGGTACAGCCGGATTATGCCTGTTTTGGTGAAAAAGACTTTCAGCAGTTAGCCATAGTTAAACAGATGGTCAGTGATTTAGCGCTACCTATTAGCATTATTCCCGTCCCGACGGTTCGTGAAGAAAGCGGCTTGGCAATGAGCTCGCGTAACAATAAGTTATCAGCGGCAGAAAAAGCGCAAGCGCCTCTGTTAGCCAAGGCGATGAACCAGATTGCAAGCAAGATGCAGAAGCAGCAAGGCAGCTATTCACAATTAATTGACCATGCGACGCAACAGCTTGAAAATGCAGGCTTCAAAGTGGATGCTATCGATATAGTCGACAGCAGTAGCTTAGAGGCGGTAGACGAGCACAGTGAACAGGCCGTTATTTTAATGGCAGCCTTTTTAGGCAGTACACGTTTAATTGATAATAAAGTAGTAAATTTGCACCATTAAGAATTTTACTTTATAGTCGCACCATTGCTGAATAATTCAGCAGATTATTACTAGAAAAGAAAGGTTTTGTATGCAAAAAACAATGCTTACCGGCAAACTTCACCAGGCGCGCGTGACACAAGCTGAATTAAATTACGAAGGTTCATGCTCTATTGATCAAGATCTTTTAGAGCAGGCCGGCATTTTGGAATACGAGAAAATAGAAATTTATAATGTTGAAAATGGTGCTCGTTTTTCAACATACGCTATTTTAGGTGAACGCGGTTCAAAAATAATTTCTGTTAACGGTGCAGCAGCCCGCATGGCAGCAGTTGGTGATCGCCTGATAATCTGTGCTTATGCAAGCTTAAATGCAGCAGAAATTGCCAACCACAAGCCAAGCCTAGTATATTTAGATGCGCAGAATAATATTGTCCGCACCAGCAAAGATGTGCCGGTGCAAGTGGCTTAATCGTCACAATAAGCACATAAAAAACCCGATCTATGTTATCGGGTTTTTTTATACCTTAAAGCATTCAATTACAGCGTTGCAATAAGGCGTAAGGACTTCTGCCCGCTGGCCCAATACTTGCGCTCAAAGGGAGTAATGGCCAGCTCACTCTGATACTCTGTAACGTCACAGCAGTGCCCGGCAAGCTCTAATGCGCGGGCAAATTCATGGATATAGGTAAACCAATTACTGCGCAGCTCTAATTCACCGCCAAGCTGTAAAATAGCCGGAAAAACCGCACTGCCATGCCAGCGGCGTTGCAGATGTTTGGCTTTTGGCCAGGGGTTCGGGTAAAGCAGGTAATGGTGGCTCAACTGCCAGTTTGCA
>JBFGZH010000459.1:0-1798 GCA_041586895.1 Psychromonas sp.
AGGTTTATTAGAAGCCCTGCAGCGTGTCGCTACTGAGCTTGAATATGCAAACCCTGAACTATCGCATGAATTAAATCTGTTGTGTAAAAAGGTGCGGGTAGGTTATTCAATGCAGGAGGCGTTACATGAATTTGCTGAACGTACCGGCCTGGAAGATATTAATGGCTTAAATTCGGTTATTGTACAAAGCTTAAAATTGGGTACGGGGATTGCCGATACATTAAGGGTCTATGCGGATGAGTATAGGGATAAAAGGTTGCAGCAAGCGGAAGAAAAAGCAGCAAAAATTGGTGTAAAAATGGTTTTTCCGATGATGTTCTGCATCTGGCCGTCATTTTTTATTGTCGCGGTCGGACCGGCGGTGCTTAAAGTAATGGCTGTGTGGGATAAAGCCTTTTAGGGAGCAATTATGTTAGGGAAAAGAACAGTAAGTTGCGATTATAGGGCGCTGATTATTTTACTTTTATCCTTTGGCCTTTTTAGTTGTACGACGACAACAGAGCCCGAAAGTGGCAGAGGGGGGTACCATGCTAATCGTTTTAGTGAGTTATTTGACGATGTTCCGTCTCCCAAAAACATGACACAATTTGCCTCTGTTGATGAAGCGCTTGACAGTGCTCGGCAGACTGAGCAGCAAGGTGACTTAGATAAGGCACTCTTTTACTATATTCAAAGCTTACAGTTTAGCCCTGATAATGCGGCAGTTTTTCTTAAAATTGCGCAGATTCAAGAACAGCAGGGTAATAATTCGATAGCAGCTCAAGCTTATTCAGAAGCGGTTAAAAATGATCCGACTCTGATCCTGGCTTACCAGGGACTGGGCGTTGTGCACTTGGAGATGCGCAAGTATCAACAAGCCCAAGAGTATTTACTAAAAGCGATTACATTAGATCAAGAGCGCCTTAGTGGGCAAGGTGGGATAAAAGAAGGGGAGTATTATCTGCTGGATCAAGATTCACCATTTAAAGCTTATAATGTTTCAGGGGTGATTGAAGATATGCACGGAAATTTTGCTTTAGCGAGAACTTATTACAACTTGGCGCTCAGTAGGAATGAAAACTCCGCGAATCTCTTGTCCAATATTGGTTATTCCTATTATTTAACGGGAGAACTAAACTCAGCTGAACGTTACTTAAAACGGGCAATTAATGCGGATAATCAATTTAAAAGGGCCTGGACCAATTTAGGGCTGATTTATGTTCGCAAAGGTCAATACAATCGCGCAGTGAAAACTCTCAAACAGGTTATGAAGGAGTTTGAAGCCTATAACGATTTAGGATACTTTTTGATGCTTGATGGTCATTTAGAGCAAGCGGAGTACTTTTTTCAGAAAGCCATCGATAACTCGCCAAGTTACTTTGAAAAAGCTTACTCTAATCTGGAGCAGGTGCAGATTAAAATGCATGAGTTGTGGTTGTTAGAAAATGAGGCACCAGAAGGTGAGGGCGATGAAATAGGAGAGGTCGATAAAATGGATGTACAGTCTGGTTTTAGCAGTATCTGGTCCGGTATATCCGCGGAAATGGCATTAGAAAACGGTAGCTAACATCAGCTCTATTTAAGGGCATGTTTTTACAATCGTCATCCCGGCACTCTTTGGCCGGGATCTCGTTGCTTAATGAAAAATCGTTATGATTTATTTTGTCGTCATGCCGATATTTTTTATTAAAATACTTCGAAAATGACGGCTAATGTGTGTGTAATTAAACCAGCACTCATCTTTGCAGCAATTGTTTAACGACGTTTATATTTACGTTTTCTGGATTTTTTCTTTTCCGCTTTTTTTTCTGCCTGCTCA
>JBFGZH010000460.1:0-1788 GCA_041586895.1 Psychromonas sp.
GAGACACCGTCGCCTTTTGCATAACTGACGATCAAATAAGAGTGCAGAGAGGAGTTCACTGCAAATACCGCACCAAAGATCATCAGCCCGACAACAATCACCAGCTCAGGCTGCCATTCAATCTGCACGCCATAAGCAATTAGCCCGGTCACGGCAGCAAGCAGTATCGCCCAGGCAAGTGCAGCGCCGCCGTCCGGCACTTTACCGCGGGCCTTACCGGTAATTTTAGGGGCCAAGCTCTGCACAACACCATAGGCGATAACCCAGACAGCGAGAAATCCGCCCACCCAAAGGTGATCCCAGGCAAAAACAGAGCCGAGATATACCGGCAGCGCAACGACAAACCACACATCACGGGCGCCAAACAGGAACATACGCGCGGCAGATAAAATATTAATAGTGCGCGATTTGGAAAAAATATGTTTAAATTTCGGCTTATTTTTCGCCTTACCCATATCACTTTCCAGCCACATTAAACTGCTGCATAGCACCACGGCCAAAAGTGCCGCCATCATCAGCACCGCCACTTTAAAACCAAGCAGCGAAAGCAGCAGCCCGCCAACAAAGAATCCGGCGCCCTTCAGCGCGTTCTTTGAACCGGTAAGGATGGCAATCCATTGATAGAGCCTGCCCTGCTGTTCATCGGCGATAAGTGTTTTAATCGCACTTTTAGCGCTCATCTTATTGAGATCTTTGGCAATACCGGAAACGGCCTGCGCCAGCATTACCCAGGGAATGGTTAACCAGGCGCCCGGCACGGCAAGCATCAGCAATGCCGCTATCTGCATCGCCAGACCAATATTCATGGTGCGATTCAAACCTAAGCGGGCACCAAGCCAGCCGCCGATCAAGTTAGTCAGCACACCAAAAAATTCATAAAATAGAAACAGCGAGGCAATCGCCAGTGTGCTGTAACCCAGATCATGAAAATAAAGCACCACCAGCATACGCAGCGCACCATCGGTAATGGTGAAATTCCAGTAGTTGAATGTCACCAGCATATACTGGCGGACACTTTTACTTAGATTTGAAAACATAAACTTTACTCGGCAAAAAATATACAATGGGCCAATAGCTGTCTCTTATAGATATCTTTATGCATGCAGGAATATTCGGGCCGCGGGCGAATTAGGCGGCAGCCTAGGGGCATGAGCGGGCGAGCTCTGCGAGTCCTGTTTTTAGCCGTGCGATATATATTCGAGCAAATAACAGCGCGGCTAAAAACAAAGCCCTAAGCTGCGCTTAATCCATTCAGGCACAGGTTTTGCGATTAACGCTTGGCGACAGCGTTAATGTAGTCAATCTGAACCTGTTTAGAAAAAGCCCCGGGGCGCAGCGCTTTCACTTCTGACTTGATTCTATCAAGCTGCCAGCCGCGCTGCAGAAGAATATGCGCAGCAAGCAGGCCGGTACGCCCCGAGCCGCCCATACAGTGCAGTGCGACTTTGCTTCCTTGATCAAGGAGTGCCTGCAGGTGAGGACTGCTCTCTTGCCAGCGCGCTGCAAAATCATCTCCCGGCGCACAATCATCTTCAATCGGATGATAAAACCAGGCCATACCCAGTGCTTCGCTCAGCGCCGGCAGCTCGCCAACACCGGCATTTTCCATCTCTTCATAACTCAAAGCCGTCACCAGCGCTTCGACTCCCTGCGCTTTTAACTGCTCAAGGGCTGCTTTTAGCTCAGTACCTTTGGTACCGGGGCAAGGGGTTAATAGCAATGCGCCGTTATTATCAGCAATATTCAATTCCCAGGTTGGATGTGTCATTATCGACTCCTTTTTTATTA
>JBFGZH010000461.1:0-1759 GCA_041586895.1 Psychromonas sp.
TAAATCGGAGCAGGCGCTGCAAGCCCTGCTGCCGCAGAATTTAAACATGGGCGATTTAAAAGGGTAGGGTCAATCCGGTAGTTGCCCGGACGCTTACGAGCAAATAGGTAAATCGTGTATGGGGTTATTACTGAGCGGTTTAAGAAAAGAGAGCCAAAAACGAAACGGCAACGTGATCAGCCACCAGATAAACCTAGCGCTGCTGCACCACCTTTGTGGTCCTGAGAATGATGTGTGGATGAAAGCGAGTTTTGGTACCCTCAATGATGAGGGTACCAACGAGTGTCAAATTGCCGATCCAAAATCATAAGCCTGAAAAACGACACCAACCCTTAAAAACGAGTAACCCCTCACAGGGCGCTGATCTAACGGGTAGCGGGAGGGGTGTTGTTAGAGCGATTTTAATATCAAAAAGTCAAATAACTCAATATTTTTGGCTAGACCGTTGTTCGCTAGGCTTTACTCAGGCTTCACTTTGAACTATTCGGAATTTCCAGATGGTTGCGTTTTGTACAGCTCTACCAGCTTGATTATATGTCTCTTAATATTTAACTCTTTTTTATCAGCAAGATACCTGGTACCGACATAAATGTCGGTACCAGGCAACGACCACTCATCCCTCTCATTACAGCCAGGTATCCGGTCAATTCAAGCATTACCAAATGCTATAAGAAATTACAGTAACGACGTTTTTGTGAAATCAATAGTTGACAACTTATGAATCTCAGCTTAATCTTATTTATAAGTTGCAGAAACGTCATTACAACGCATTTGAGGTAACAATGAAAGTTAATTTGAAAAAAATTGCCTCTGTACAGATGGGACACTCTTTTAGGTCAAAGCTTGAGCCAGACACTAATGGAAATATCTCTGTTATCCAGATGAAGGACCTTACTGAAGATAACCGACTAAATACCCAAGAGCTAGTGCAGATTGCTATGCAGGACTTAAAGGAGCGTCACCGAGTTGAGATTAACGACTTAGCATTTCGCTCTAGAGGTCAAACTAATACGGCAGCGTTGATTGACCACGAGTTAAGTGATGCTGTTATCGCTGCGCCACTATTGCGAATTCGGGTTGAAAGTGATTCGGTTATGCCAGCGTATTTATGCTGGTTTATTAATCAACCGACTTCACAAGCAGTATTGCAAAGTAAGGCAACCGGAACGGCGGTAAGAATGATTGGCAAACCTGCACTTGAGGATCTGGAGATAGTAGTCCCTAGTCTCGATGTGCAGAAAAAGATCATTGAGATTTACCAATTATCCATCAACGAACAGAAGCTAATGAATGCATTAGCAAAGAAAAAGGAGGTGTTAACTGACGCAATATTAATGAATTTAGCAATGAATACCCAGTAATGACAGTTACTGGGTTTAGACGAGCCGAAAGTGTGACAGCACTTTTAGCAAAACTTTAATCCACGTTTCATTTCAAAAAACAGGAGCCGAAATTATGGCAAAGAATACATCATCAAGCAAGGGCAATACCCGACATGTCGTACCACATCCTGATGGATGGGCGAACAAAAAAGGCGGTGCCGAACGCGCTTCAAGCGTACACAGCACCAAACGAGAGGCCGAAGCTGCGGCGCGCGAGCAAAGCAAGCGCGAAGGTTCTGAAGTGGTTATAGTTCTCCGGACACACAGACGCAGGTAATATCACCTGCCAATAAAGGTGTGTGTCATGAGTCAGAAGAAAACAAAACCATATACAGCTGAGTTTAAAGAGGCTGCCGTCAAGCTGGCGGTGGAGTCCA
>JBFGZH010000462.1:0-1732 GCA_041586895.1 Psychromonas sp.
TTGCAAAAAGTCCGGTGATTGATAACTGGCAAAGCTTTAAAGCGGATTTTGCCGTGTTAGGTGTGCCCAAAGATAAAAAAAATGGCTTGGGCAGCCTTTCTTTTGGTTACTTTTCTTTGGCTGTGCAAAGAGCATATCTTCCTCGAACTGCGAAACTGCGTTTCGGTTTCTCATCGCTTACACGCCGTCAAAGGCGGAATTCCCACTAAGAGTTCAAACCATGTGAATACCTTAATAACAGATGACCAACTAACCATTCAGAACTCAATGGAAAATTATTAGCTAGGCTTTTCTGTGGCAAAGGCCACCTGCTTAAAGCCGGCCCGGCGCAGTTTATCTAAAATGGTTAAGGCAATACCGAGATCCGCCTGCTGATCGCCTCTGATTAAGATTGCCTGTTGCGCGTCTTTGTGGACCAGCGTGACTTGTTCGACAAGCTCCGCCAGGTTGCTGCTTTGCTCATTAATAAAGATTTGGTTATCGCCATCAATGGTAATGCTCAGAAGTTCTTCCGTTTGCTGCTTACTTTCCACTAACTGCGGCAACTCAACGGGAATGCTGCTTTGCAGGGTCATTTTCAGCATGACAAAAATAAAGAAAATAAGCAGTAAAAAGATCACATCAATCAGCGGCAGTAATTCCACACGAGCAGCTTGTTGAAAACGGGATTTACTTAATTTCATGGGGCTTCTCTAACGCTTATTGGCTTTGTTAAGCTGGGCTTTTTCCTGCAGCTCCTGCAGTTTGACTTCATCAACACCATAAAATTCCTGCTGGTCATCCTTGCCGCCGGAGTACATCTCCAGCAGGGAGGCCTGCGTGGTTTTGTTAATATTCTTCATCTCCTCATGGAGATTGACCTGAATTTCATCGGAGTCTTCGTTAAATTCATAGTGGTAAGGCATCTCACTGTGCTCGGCGACGGTCGCGGTTTCGCTGCGCTCCGCGGCAGGGCTGGTTCGGCTCTCTGCCTGTCTGCGCATGACATCACTGGCCTGATTGGTGATCAGGGTTTTTTGCTGGCAGATATGATAAAACTCACTGCCGATGCCCTCAAGGTGCAGGGTGAGTTTCTGAATAAAGGAGCGGAACAGGTTGTAGGGCAGCAGGGCTAATAAGGCTACGACCAGGCCCATCGCAGTGGAAATAAGCGCCTGAGCAATACCGCCGACCACGGCTGTCGGGTTTTCCACACCCTGCAGACTGAGAATATTAAAGGAATCGATAATCCCCAGTACAGTGCCTAAAATGCCGAGCATGGGCGCCATAGTGATCACGGTATCGAGCAGGGATTGTCCGCGCGACATCTGACTGATCTGTTTCTCCGCATAGGATTCCATCTTTTCATTGGGAGAAAAAGGCAGGGCCTGTATGCCGTGAGCGAGCATATTCAAAGCCGGCGTATCAAGAGCACGGCAAGACTGCAGGGCCTGCAGCTTTTGCTGTTGGTTTAATGCGGCAAAACAGTCGCGCAGTGGAAAACGCTCCTGTTTAAGGTGGTAGCGGCCCCAGATAAAGAGTCGCTCTAAGGTGATCAGTGTGCTGAGAAAAGCAGCCAGCAGTAATAACCACATGACGATCCCGCCCTGTTGAAACCATTGCGGCATGCTGTGCTGGATTTCCTGAAAAATTGCTGTCTGTGTAACCATGTTTACTGTGCTGTCCATTGTCATTTGTGGCTGTCCCTATAAATATGTTTGAGTATAGACCAGCCGATAAAACAAATCGGAAA
>JBFGZH010000463.1:0-1692 GCA_041586895.1 Psychromonas sp.
CATGATAAATCGCGGCTTACCATCGGCCAGAGCTTCAATAATATATCATTACATGTTAGTGCCGAGCGGGGATTGTATGAGGATTATTTTAAGCAGAGTTCTTTTACAACAGAGCAGTATCGTGCCTCTGCCTATTGGCGAGCAACAGGGCGACAAACTTACAGTACTTATCTTTCCTATGATGATAATAGCCGCTCTATTGAAGGAAAAAATATACAAACCACCCTGGGCATAAACGCAAATTATCAGCTAACCAGGTTTACTTCGCTTTATTTTAATGCTCAGCGGAACGCTGTAAATGAAAGGAATCGCTTCACCTATAACATGAGGTTCCGACATAAATTCAGTAATGGTGATCTGCTCTCGCTTTCAGCGCGCCATGGCAGAGGGACTGTAAATGACACTGATATTATGCTCTCTTATACAGTGCCTTTTGCGCTGCCTGTAAGCCGCAAAAAAAATCTGGCAACCTTGCGCGGACGCGTTTACGATCAGCAAAGCGGCAATGGGGTAGCGAATGTTATACTCAACTTAAATGGTCGTATTGCCATCAGTGATGCCAACGGCGATTACACATTTCCGGCCGTCAAGCATGGTGCCTATTATTTATCCATGGAGATGCCCAGTGGCGAGATTAGCAGAGTACCACTTAAAAAACTGCCCATCAGTGTGGATATTGGTGTGCAGAATAAGCTCGACATAGCGCTGGGAAAATCCGCTACATTAGCTAGCTGTGTATTAGTTTACAAAGCAAAAAATATGCAGCTGCCCTCACAAGATGCTTTCCGGCAGGTAGAAGGGCTGGTTAGCCCTGCTGCCTCAGAGCGAGAACTTGTACCTTCCCATGGTCTGCATAATGTACTGTTCACCTTGCGTAACGGCGAGCATATTTATAAACGCCTGAGCGATTTAAATGGTTGTATCAAGGTGGTGGGGGTTCCTCCGGGCAATTGGGATATCAGTATTGCCAAGGATGCATTGCCTAGCGGGGTAGCGCTCGAAAATGAGAGGCTAACCATAGAGGCCAAACCGGGTGCAGAGGAAAATATCGAATTCAAACTTATGCCTAAGGTGCGCAGAATAAAAATGCTTAAACCTTTAAAATCAGAATCACTTTTATAGTTATCTGTTCGCCACGATGGATAACAACCTTATTAAATAAGTTTGTTATAGATCGGGCGGTATGTCTGTTATAGAGACGGCTAAATCACGCCATATCTAAAATTAAACCGCTGGCTTTCTCAGAGATAGTGATAAACATCACAGGAGCATGTCCTTACAAATGATCCTGTGTAAGAGCATATTCACCTGTTATTTTTAGCAATAAGGCACATTTGCTTTTTCCTACCTCAGGCAGGCTGCATAGCAGTGCTTTCTAATTGCTCGGATGCTTTATTCGCTGCTATTGCGCCCTTCGTCGAGTCTAAAGCGTGTAACCAGTTCTCCAGCGTAGCAGGGGGCACGGCTCTGGAGAAGAGAAAGCCCTGCAGCTCTTCACAGCCATGGGTTGTCAGGAAGGCCTGCTGTGCTTCTTTTTCCACCCCTTCTGCGACTATCTTCATGCGCAGCTGGTGGGCCAGCTCAATAATCGCTTCGCAGATCGTCGTATCGTATGGAATATCGTTGACAAAAGAGCGTGCTAGCTTCAAACGGTCGACTGGAAACTGGCGCAGGTAGGCGAGAGACGAATAG
>JBFGZH010000464.1:0-1677 GCA_041586895.1 Psychromonas sp.
CAGTGTTTTTATAAACATATTTAGAGGTGAGTATGACTCAATCCAGAAGTTCCTTAATCTCCCTTACCGATACTCCTTATTATCACTGCATTTCTCGCTGTGTGAGGCGTGCATTCTTATGCGGAGCAGATCGCTATACCGGGCAAAGCTTTGAACATCGTCGCCAGTGGATGATTGAGCGTATTCGCTTTCTTGCTGATATATTTGCCATCGATATTTGTGCTTATGCCATTATGTCTAACCACTATCATCTTGTTTTATATATTAATGAAGCAGAAATGGAGAGCTGTTCAGATCAAGTTATTTGTCAGCGCTGGTGCCGACTTTATTCCTGTCCGCCAATTGTCTCTCGCTGGCAACAAGGCGAGTTAACCTCAGAGGCTGAGCTAAATGTGGCATTAACTATTATCAGCGAGTGGCGCAGGCGCTTGGCAGATATCTCCTGGTTTATGCGCTGTTTAAATGAGTTTATTGCCCGTAAAGCGAATCAAGAAGACAACTGTACAGGGCGTTTTTGGGAAGGGCGTTTTAAATCTCAGGCCTTATTGGATGAAAGAGCATTATTAACCTGTATGGCCTATGTCGATTTAAACCCGGTGCGTGCCAATATGGCCGATAGCGTTGAGCAATCTGAATATACCTCTATATTTGAGCGTATTGATAACCAGGTCAGTCGCGAAGATAAGACTGAACAAGGTACTCACAGTAAACCTTTACAGGCTTTTGTGGCGGAACAATATAATCAACAGCAACAAGGCATTCCCTATACGTTTCTTGATTATTTTGAGTTAGTTGACTGGACGGGCCGTCTTATGCGTGATGATAAGCGTGGCGCTATTAGCGAGCAAAGACCCTGTCTGCTTAATGTGCTTGGTTTAGAAAGCGATACATGGCTAGAATTAGCCTGTCATTTTGGTAAAGATTATCATGGTGCAGTAGGCTCGCCCGAAGAGCTGGCACAATATGCCAGAAATACCGGCAAACACTGGATATCCGGAAAAACAAAATTACAGCGAATGCTGCATTAATCATCGGCAGTAACAATATCTACTCTGATTAGCGCTTTGCTAAGGGGTAAGTATGTTTAAAGTGCCACAATAATCCTTATATATTCACTTTCCCCTGTAAAAAGTTCACTTCCATAGCAGCGATCCACATAGTAAGAGAGTACTTTGTGCCTTCAATCAGGGGGGGATTTAACCGAAAGGTTTGGCTGTCCTGAATTTACCCTTTTTAAGCGCTACAATAATCCTTCTATATTCACTTTTCTCAGCAAAAAGCTAACTTCTATAGCAGCCCTCTTCATATCAGAGAGTATTTTGTGTCTTTTATCAGGGGGGTATTTAACCGAAAGATTTGGCTGTCCCAAATAAAAAACCGAGTGGCAAGACTCGGCTTTATAATAGTTAAACGGCTTTAATATAGGTTATCAGTAGCGTTTATTGGCGTGCTGATAGAGCTCTTCGTATTCGACGGCTGTATGGTGCCATGAGAAGTCTGTGCTCATGCCATTGTCGATCATTTTGGCAAATGCCGCTTTGTCGTTACGGTATACCGATGCGGCCCAGCGCATAGTGCCCCTGAGCGCAGCAGGATAAAGATCATAAAATTTAAATCCGGTTGCAGTATTGAGACTGTTTGCTGAATAGTTGTTGACCGTATCTTCCAGGCCGCCCG
>JBFGZH010000465.1:0-1634 GCA_041586895.1 Psychromonas sp.
ACAGCGCTTTTTTACTTCATCAGCTAAAATATCCCCCATGCCACAGCCGGCCGCTGTCAGTGTCATGGTAATACGCAGCAGGTTGCGTCCGTCAAGCAAAGGATAGCAGTTAACGTCATAGATCAGACCCAGCTCTACTATATTGATCGGAATCTCAGGGTCATAACAGCTTTTAAGCTGAGCAAAGACGTCGATAAAGTTAACGTCTCGATCTGTGCTGCTCGGCTGCGTTTTTCTGCTGGGTGTGATCAGCGCTTTACCCAGCGCATCGCCATCTTCGCCGGCAATACGCAGCAGCCGGCCCTGCTCATTAACCGTATAACTGCCCCCCAGAGCCTGGGTAATAACCACTTCGCTGCCTTTTTTTAAGGTTATACTCAGCCCGCTGGGAATAGTGATGGCGGGGCAGTCACGCAGCACGGTGACATGTTCAAATTGGATGCTCACTCTGTTGATACCACCTGCTTAGTGTCTCTATTATCCAGCGCGGTTTTAAGGGCATGCCATGCCAGGGTGGCGCATTTTATACGCACCGGAAATTCCCTGACGCCCCCTAAAACCGCCAGTTTGCCTAAGTATTCACGGGTTTCGGCAGGCGGCTCCGGCTGTGTGACCAGAATATGAAAGGCAGCAAATAGCTGTTGTGCTTCCTGGGTGCTGATATTCTTAAGCCGCTCAGTCATTAACGAGCAACTGGCCATGGAAATAGCGCAACCTTGGCCTTTAAAGCTGGCATCAACAATTGTATCGTTTTCAATTTGTAAATAGAGGGTTAAATGATCGCCACAGACTGGGTTGTCGCCTTCCTGGGTGCAACTGGCATGTTCAAGTTTTTTAAAATTTCGCGGATGCCTGCCATGATCGATAATCACCTCCTGATAGAGTGCCCGCAGTTCTTCATTCATGGTGTTCACCTGTTTTGTCAGCAAAAATCTGCTTGACCATCAGCAGCCCTTCAAGCAGTTGTTCAATATCGCTTTCATTATTGTAGAAGGCAAAGGAAGCACGCGCCGTTGCCGGGATATTAAAACGCGTCATAAGCGGCATGGCACAGTGGTGGCCGGCACGAATCGCCACCCCCTGTTGGTCGAGAATGGTGCTGATATCATGGGGATGTGCGCTGGCCAGGACAAAGGAGATAATACTGGCCTTATTTCTGGCGGTGCCGATAATGCGTAATCCCGGAATCTGCTGTAATGCCTCGCTGGCACAATCTAATAACTGCTGTTCGCGGCGGGCGATATTGTCCATACCGATTGCCTGCACATAATCAATGGCCGCCCCAAGCCCTACTGCACCGGCAATATTGGGCGTACCCGCCTCAAATTTATAGGGTAATACGTTATACTCAGTGTGTTCAAAACTGACTCGACTGATCATATCACCGCCACCCTGGTAGGGCTCCATGACTTCAAGGTGGCTGCGTTTAGCGTATAAAATGCCGATGCCGGTCGGGCCGTAAATTTTATGACCGGAAAAGGCGTAAAAATCGCAGTCTAAATCCTGCAGATGCACGCTGAGATGCGGCGCTGCCTGCGCACCATCGAGTAATACCGGAATATTTTGCGCATGCGCCATGGCAATCATTTGCCGTACCGGATTAATAGTGCCCAGCGCATTGGACAGATGGGTCA
>JBFGZH010000466.1:0-1626 GCA_041586895.1 Psychromonas sp.
ATTGCCACGCTTACGAATCCATTGCCGATAACGTTTAGCTGGCTGCTCCCGCTCTATCATCCCGATGAAGGTGTAGGGATATATTTTACCGCCTTTATCATGGGCCACCACAATCCCCATATCACCGCACAGCTGCGAGGTAGAACCCGTTTTATCAATCACCTTCACCGACGCAGGAATATTTTCAACTCCGTAGGTGATCCTGTCCCGATTGGATAGACTCATATAATACTGAATTTCCTGTGCATAAGGTAGATTCTGGTTCCACATGGCATACAGAAAGCGGCTGTAATCATGCGCGGAGGCACAATTACGGTAGGTTTTCCCGCCCGACGGAATATATTCGACAATTGAGGTTTGCCGAAAAAGGGCCGGCTTGAATGACTTTAAAACCTTCTCTACCGTGACTGGCCGATAGGGCAGCTCTGACTGTTTTCCGACAATATTGATCATCTGATTGGTGGCGCTGTTATCACTGTAACGGAGCATTTTTTCCAGAATTTGTTTTTCTTTCATGCGATAGGGGTAAAGTTGCGGGTTGGCATTATGGCGGATAAAAAATGCCTGCGCGATAAAGGGCTTGATCATACTCGCAGCCTGCATCGGCCGATCTTCATTGATCGAGACCAGTTTCTGTCCGCTGGTAAAGTCATAAATAGACCAGGAAGTACGCTCATTCTTTGTGATGATTCCACGCTTGCGCATACCTTTCACCGCTTTTTCTATCTTCTCTTCCAGCGGTGTCAGCGATGCGGCAAGGGAGATGCACGGAAAAGAAAGCAGAGCACAGCCGCTGACCACAGCACCCGCGCTCGATATTAAAAACTCCCGTCTGCTCAGTGTCACCCTATTGCTTCCTTGTATAGCCAGATAAAGCATTGCGCTGCCTGCTTAGCGAGAATCATTCCCGCAAACAACACACCTGCTTGAACATTATTAACAATAGAGAGTATAGGAATAATCAACGCCCTTTGCCAAAATGTTGATTTGCAGAAACCCCTTGTATTTTAATATGTCGGTGCTTGTGTCTGGCAAGCGTAAAGCGACTACTTAAAGAAAAGTTGCCAAATCCAGTCGATAGTGGTGTGCGTCAATGCCGCAGCCAACAGGTTATTAGCGCAGCGCAGATAAGAGAGCGCATAGAAAAAGCCTGCGATTGCCGCCAGCAAGCAGTATGATAACTGCTGCTGTAGTGTATCGGCATTATTCCAATGGCAGATAGCAAAGAATAATGAAGATAACAGCACCGCCAGCCACAGCTTTTTAGTAAAGGCCAACAGCGACATCATCAATACACCACGAAAAAACAACTCTTCAGGAATTGCGACGGTAAACAGCAGGCCAATAAATCTAACCGCCGCCTCCCAGGCTATAAAGTCCGCCGGCGGGTTGTAACTAATAAAATTCAAGGCCATTGCCAGAGGCAGCAGAAACAACAGCGCCATCGCGGTCACAAGCAGAACAGCCATAATATCCTTAGCTTTAAGCACAAAGCTTATTGTCATTCCCGGCAGCCCCCTACCGTCACGCCAAATCACTATCATTACTACACTTAGCGCCAACGACCACCAGATATAGCTAATGCCTTGTGCTCCAAACCACAGTTTCTCCGTGAGGCGATATTCA
>JBFGZH010000467.1:0-1600 GCA_041586895.1 Psychromonas sp.
ATTTTGACTTATTAATAAATGCCTCCTATCTTTGAATTATGCATTGATTTGCATTCTCAGGAGGTCGTTATGACACAGTCTCGCCAGTCGCAAATTTCTCTGATTGATACTCCTTATTATCACTGCATCTCCCGCTGCGTGCGTCGTGCTTTTTTATGTGGCGAAGATAAATTCAGCGGTCAGAATTTTAGCCATCGGCGGCAATGGGTTGCAGGGAAAGACTAACGGGACACCCAAATATTTTGACTTATTAATAAATGCCTCCTATCTTTGAATTATGCATTGATTTGCATTCTCAGGAGGTCGTTATGACACAGTCTCGCCAGTCGCAAATATCTCTGATTGATACTCCTTATTATCACTGTATCTCCCGCTGCGTACGCCGTGCCTTTTTATGTGGTGAAGATAAATTCAGCGGTCAGAATTTTAGCCATCGGCGGCACTGGGTTGCTGAGCGCATGCATTTTCTAGCCGGATTGTTTACTATCGATATCTGCGCCTACGCTATTATGTCTAATCATTATCACTTGGTTTTGCATGCTGATAGCAACGAAAATGAACATCTTAGTCATTTCGAGGTCTGTCAGCGTTGGTGCCAGCTTTACAGTGCACCACCCATAGTCGACCGGTGGATGAAGCAACAGTTAAACACTGAGTCTGAGCAAGCAGCAGCGCTGGAAATAATCAATAGCTGGCGTGCGCGGCTAGTGGATATCTCCTGGTTTATGCGCTGTTTAAATGAGTATATTGCCCGTAAAGCCAATAAAGAAGATAACTGCAAGGGGCGCTTCTGGGAAGGGCGTTTTAAATCTCAAGCTCTGCTCGATCAAGAGGCTCTGTTAGCTTGCATGGCTTATGTAGACTTAAACCCGGTACGTGCGAAAATGGCTAAGGGGATAGAAGAATCTGAATATACATCGGGTTACGAACGTATTTATGGTGTTGCCAGTAGCGAGGAGTCGTTGCCGGAAAAAAGTAGTGCAAAACCACTATTAAGCTTTGTCGGTGATGAACATCAATTGAACCGGAAAGGGATTGCCTACTCCCTGATTGATTACCTTGAACTGCTGGACTGGACAGGGCGTATTCTTCGTTCTGATAAACGCGGGACAATTCCTGCACAACGGCCTAAGCTGCTGACTATGCTTGATCTGGAAGATGAGAGCTGGCTTGAGCTTGCCAACTTTTTTGGTAAAAATTATCAGGGTGCGGTGGGCTCACTGGAAGAGCTGGCTTTGTTCGCCAGCCATACCGGCAAATGCTGGATAGCCAGGAAAAATGTTTTACGGCGATGTTTACATTAATCGCTTTGTATTCATTGAGCTAAACCTTCATCGCTTCCACTATTAGTTGCTGCTAAGAGTAGGGCCTGCCTAAAAACCGTTCAATTCAGTCATTAATAACGCATTCTATTGCAACTGCTTCGGATAAAAAGCGCTTTGCATGCTGGAAACACAGTGAATACTTTGTTGTGGTATTGTTTTTTAATCTTTTGAATAATTTGGATGTCCCTTTTTTAGCGATGTTTACATTAATCGCTTTGTATTCATTGAGCTAAACCTTCATCGCTTCCACTATTAGTTGCTGCTAAGAGTAGGGC
>JBFGZH010000468.1:0-1591 GCA_041586895.1 Psychromonas sp.
GGCAGGTTGAGTATATTGGGTGCGCGGATCAAGTTCAGAAACCACCCCGGAAGGGGTCTGCATAATAAAATGCTCCTGCTCTTGATAGGGTAAGGCGGAGCGCTGCTGCATACGGACAATAATAAAAATAAATAAAGTGATCGCGGTAATAATAATAAAGGTAAACAGAGCGCCGCTGCCGAATAAGTCCATCACCACGGAAGCCAGATAAGGGCCTAATATACTGCCTAGCGCGTAGATCAGTAATAATGCCGACATGGCCGCTAAAATTTGCTCCTTTAACACTTTATCAAAGGTTTCCGCCATACTCATTGGATAAAGGCAGGCCACCATACCGGTGATAATGGCAATGGCCAGCAAAGTTAAATTAAACAGGGCCAGGGAAATCAGTAACGGCACGGCAAAAGAGAGTAAAATAGTGCTCAGCACCATCAACAGCATCACTTTTCGACGGTCGAAATGATCAGACCAATAAGCGATGGGAAACTGCAGTATGATTGCCCCGGAGATCGCCGCCCCCATAAAGATGGATAAATTAAGATCCTGTATGCCATTATCATGGGCAAAAATCGGCAGCATATTTAACAGTCCAGCATAGAGCACGCCGCAATAAAAACAACTGATCACGCCTAGCGGTGATAACTTAAAAATAGTCAGCAAAGACATCGACTGGCTGTCTTTAATCTGCGGGCCTTTTTGCTTACTAATAACAATAGGGGTGATAGATAAACTGAATAACATACCGCAAATAATAAATAATGTAATATCCGTTATGGGCGCCGCATTTAATAAAAACTGCCCGGAAAAGATGGCACTCATTATCACCATCTGATTAATAGAAAGTATTCGCCCTCTATTTTTTGCCGTCGCGCTATCGCTTAACCAGCTATCAATAGTGGCATTGGTACAGGCAATACAAAACCCGGTGATAACCCGCATGCAGCCGAGAATAACAGGCTCAGGATAAAGCCCGGATAATAAAATAGCCACAGAAGCCAGACTACCGCACATGGCAAATATGCGAATATGGCCAACCCGCTGCAGTAACCTGCGACTGTAGATTGCGCCCAGCAGAAAACCGACAGAGAGCATGGATAAAACCATACCTATATTGTTCAGTTCAATGCCGTCATTCTGCATGCGTACAGGCAGTAAAATATTGCTTAAGCCATAGCCTAGCATTAACAAAAAGCAGCTTATCAGCAGCAACAGAAAAGGTTTGATAGTCATTATCACTGCGCTATTCTCCAGTTAAAGGTGATATTGCGAATTCAGAAAAAGATTAAGGCGCAATTATCGGCATTCATTTTATTGCGCCTACTTGACAAGATACAGCGCAGCCACCTTAACAATCCCCTTTAAAGTTAGCAACTTAAGAAAAGGTGCTAATTTTACTCTGCTTTTTCATCCTATCTAAGATTCAGTGTCAGAGGATTTACTGCTAGATCAGCGGGGCTTTGTAATCGTCACGCTTTTCCATAACAAAGTTTATAAGCTCCTGGCCCCTCACTTCCAGTTTCTGCTGCTTGACGACCTTAAAACCAAAATGCTCGAAAAACGGCCTGGCGGTAATACTGACCTGGGAAAAATA
>JBFGZH010000469.1:0-1590 GCA_041586895.1 Psychromonas sp.
CCGATATTGGGCATAACCATATTGGATAAGAAACGTCCAAAATTTTGGACTCTCAGTTTTGTACTCATAGTAAACTCCGTATGCTGCATGCTGCGCGATAACGCATTAAAAAAGTAGGTGTAAAGATAGGGCGCAAAATTAGCACATAAATTTATCCATGGATCCGTGACGATTATTTTTGTATGTTCGATCACGAAAATAGACTTGCAAGAGGGTGTTACGGAGATCTTGATCACAAAAGAGAATGTAATTTTATTACATAAAAGAAGGGGTGCTATAAATATGTTGATCTACATCTCATTATTGAAGATTTAAAAAAAAATAAAAGGTGATGCATGTCACATTAATTACGTGGTTAGTAGGTGTTTGTTGTTGTTTGTGTGCTTTTGATCACATTTTGCTGTGGGCGAAAAATAGCGCCATAGAAAAAGCGAACGCTTAAAAGATATTTTGTAACTAAATTTCATAGCTTTGCTATAAATAAAAAAGCCTTAAAAAGTAATAATAAGGATTTACCTTTTAAGAAGGCAAACCCATATAACTTTTAAAGGCTGAGGGTTAACTGCAGGTGCGGCTTAAGCAGCTGCAAGTGTTTTAGCTTTAAGCGCCTGGTAAGCCGCTGCAACGCGTGCTACTTCATCACAGTTCACATCTAAGCCACTGTAATGTGCGAGCGTTGCTTTTAAGCCTTCTTTAGCAAACATCTCCTGTAACTCAACCGCTTGTGGGTCTTCATCACACTGGTACAGGAAGGCGGCAGCGATACCTTTAATCAGGTTGTCATTCGGCAGCTTGTATTCCAATGTACCATTTAATGGTTTGATCAGACGATCCTGTGGACCTAATTTACGGATTGGCTGACGGCCAACACGATCAACTTCATCAATCAGGTAGGGGTTGGCAAAACGGCCAAGAATCTTTTCGATGTAAGCTGCATGTGCCGCCGGATCAAAATCGTAACGCTTGATTAATACCGCACCGGACTCTTCCATCGTCGCTTTAACATCAGCACGTACCGCATCATCTTCAATGGCTTCACGGATGGTTTTGTGACCGGCAAGAATACCCAGGTAGGCCGTGAGCAGGTGACCGGTGTTAAGGGTAAAGAGTTTACGCTCAACAAATGCCATCAGGTTATCGGTTTTTTCCATACCGGCAATCTCAGGGATAGAGCCTTTGAATTGTGTTTGGTCAACAATCCACTCGCTGAAGGTTTCCACTGTCACGGCCAGCGGATCCGTCTCGCCAGCTTCAGCGGGGGGAACGATGCGGTCTACCGCAGAATCAACAAAGCCAACCGTTTCTTCAACCTGTGCCTGGATAGACTCATCAAGATGGTTAAAGACCGCTTCTTTAAGCTGACTGGTACCACGTACCATATTTTCAGCAGCGATAATATTCAGTGGAGCAGTGTTACCATTTTTAAGGCGTAGCGTAATACCGTCAGCCACTGTTTTAGAAATGATGTTGAGCACAGTAGGGCCGACAGCAGTGGTGATCAGATCTACTTCAGCAATCAGATCCACCACTTCCGGGCTGGTAGAGTTGATAGCCGTAACATTGCTTACTTTCTCTACAGTGCACTCAGCA
>JBFGZH010000470.1:0-1528 GCA_041586895.1 Psychromonas sp.
AGCGGCGCTTCACCGGCAATAGTACGGTAACCACGCAGATGCAGCGGCGAACCGGAGAGATCTAAATAGATAGTGGCTTTGCCTTTCCATAAACGACCGTTAAAACGGATATCCGCATCGCGTTTTTCCACACTCGGACGCTGATCAAACTTTTTACGAAAACGATCGACAATGGCATCTTTGATTTTTAGTGCACCAAACTGAGTATTACGGATTTCATCATTACTGCCGGAGAAATCGATAGAGAAGGTTTTATCGACATCAAAATGCTCCTCCCAGGGAATGGTGCTGCAGCCCATATAAAGATCCAGCGAATCGTTCACCTTGAATTCATTGAGTTTTAATAATACGCGGGAAGCAAAACGCGACCATAAGCAGACCTTGTAGCCCTGCTCCAAGGTGCCATCAAAAGTCACACCACCGTTCATCTGTTTGGTATTTTCAATACCCATCTCTTTCAGCTCAACTTCAAGCAGTGGGGCTAAACCTTTGGCGGTCGGGATAAAGTAACTTAACATAATGACTCTCAGCAATATAATAGGGGGGAATAAAACAGCGGTATTATACCCAAACCGCTTGGAAATGCGAGCTTAGCAGCAAGTCAGAAGAAATCCATAGCCGAAGGAGATAAGCGGCTCTCTAGCCCACTGTCAGAGATGTTCAAGCAATACGCTCTTTTATATATAGGCAAAGCGTTTTTTAAATGCTGAACTCGCGTTATCGGCGTAAATAGTGAAGGTTTTATCGGCAATAATCAGCCTGTTTAACTCAATGGTCATACGCCAGGGGCCGCACTTATCAGAGATAGGCGACCAGATAGTATCGCCAAGATAAAAATCCCAGTCATTATTGCTGATATGCACCTCACCGCTAAAAGGCGCGCGTATATTACCCGCATCGTCACAAATACCGGGATGGTCGATGCAATAGTAGATTTTTGCTCCACGGGCATTTTTTATATTAACGGTCAGTCCAAATTCAATATCGATTTCAGCGGGAATATCCGTGGTAAATTCCTTGATTTGCGGCAAAGCTTTCGACTTGGATTGCCACTTGGAGTAAATACCATAAGTCTGGAGTTTAACAACGGGTTTCTTTTTGGCCATCTTAAATTCTACTTCATTGTAAATCGGCGCTGAATTATAGCAGAGAAGTTTTTCATTAAAAAAGATGAAAAATACGCCTGCTTAAGCCCTGATTCTTATACACAATCAGCCTTCGATATATGAAGGTGCAAATAAAAGATATACGAGAGTCATTTTAACTCCGCGGTTGTATTCCGCCTCTGACGGCGTGTAAGTGATGAGAAACCGAAACGCAGTTTCGTAGTTCGAGAGAGCGATGCTCTTTGTGCAGCCAAAGAAAACAGGGCACGCGGAGCTTAGCCCGCTCGTAACACTATGCTGTCGCATAACTCGCCCAAAAGAAAGGCCGCCCAAGCCATTTTTTTATCTTGTAGCGAACAATCACTTTTTAACGCACCATCTCAGACATTACGTCCCTGTACTGGCTGAGATTAGGAAAATCA
>JBFGZH010000471.1:0-1471 GCA_041586895.1 Psychromonas sp.
CCCACTAATTTTTGCTCACTGTCCAGCTGTGGCTGGTAAACAAGGCTGATCTCTTTATTGTCAATGGCGCGGCGTAAAGCCTGCTCAATCTCAATATTACGGGTGAGCTGAGCATGGTCGCTTTTAGAGAAAAACTGGTAGTGATTTTGTCTTTGCTGAGCCAGGTGCATACTGCTATCGGCGTAACTTAATAATCTTTCCATCTCTAATGCATCATCAGGAAAGCGGGCGATACCGATAGAAGCGCTGACTTTGAAGCTGTTGTTATTGATCAGATAGGGCTCAGCTAGATTTTTCAGTAATAACTCGGCACATCGTGCAATTTCATATTTATTATCGGACTCCACAAAAATAACAAATTCACTGCCACTGTAACGGGCGGCAAATGAGTTATAGCGCACTAAACATGGTTTTTGCGGTTGTTGGCAAGGCTGATTACTCTCTGAAAGGTGCTTTTTACAGGGGGCCAGGCTTTGGACGATACGCTTTGCTGCTTCGATCAGGATAAGTTGGCCATAACGGTGGCCGAAAACTTTGTTAATGTTTTTGTAGTTGTCTAACTCTATATAGAGCAAGGCAAAAGGTGTTGCTTGGTGCTGCTGCATCTCAGCAAAGTGTTTATGGATAACTGTGTAGTTAGCTAATCCCGTTAGCGCATCGTGCTCTGCTTTATAGGCCAGTTCAGCAATTTTAGATTGTTCTATTTTATCTATCCAACGGAAAAGCATAAACCCGCTCATAACGAGCAGCAGGTAAAAAAGAGAATAGAAAAAACTGTTTTTTAAGAGCTGCTGCATCACCCTATGGTATGGAATTTCAGCAGAAATCACAAAGTTATAACGCTCATTATTGGCAAGCGTATACAGTTTATTGAATAACTTTTGCTTATCAGTCTCGCTGTAAATCGCTTGCACTTTTTGATAGTCAGTGCCCTGCCTAATGCCTTCGGAGTTTAAGCCTGCTGCTAATTGCTCCTGATTTGGCGTGCCGAAAGTACTTTCTGGTGAGAGGATTCCCCCGTAACTGCTGCTATAGCTAGTGTTGTAGCTATAATAGGGGGTCTGTGCCTTATTATAATAGCTTGGGTATTTCTGTACTTTTTTATAAGAGTCAATAATACGGAAAACGCCATTATTTAAGGTCACCTTAATGTTATGGTTATGAATATTTTCTTCACTCCATTGATTACGAAGTTTGTTTAAATCAATTCCGGTAGAAACCACGGCGATTATGTTACCGTTATTATCAAGGACTCTTTTACGGATCGGGAGAATCAATTTGTCGATGGATGTTAATAGGTAAGGTTTACCAATCACCATCTTGTCTGCATTGAGTGTTTCCTGAAACCATTGCCGGGTGTTTTTATCTTCTAGTAGATTAGGAGTGACTGTATTCGGCAACTTTGAAAGCAGCAGCTTACCATCGGGAGAAAAGATCCAGATATCAAGTAAAAGCGGGTTGATATTGAGTA
>JBFGZH010000472.1:0-1461 GCA_041586895.1 Psychromonas sp.
CATGGCCGCTGTGCTGGCCGGCAGTCCTTTATCGGCAAGGTAGCTGGGCAGGTGGGTGGCAATAAACATCACATGGAAACCACAGACAAAGAAACCTAAGTGAATAAGCCAGTAACTGCGATGTTTAAAGGCCTCTTTCAGGGCCTGGCTTAAAGTTTGCGAGTCATCAGGGCTGATGGTGGTATTCGCCGGAGTTTTTTCAATCCTTATAAAAGCAGCAAAAGCGATCATCAGGCAGCAGATAAGCGCAAAAATCTGAAATGCATTCTGCCAGCCAAAACTGCTTAGTAGTGATTGTGCGCCCGGGATCACGGCAAACATGCCGAATGAGCCGGCGGCGGTCGTTAATCCAAAGGCTTTTGCCGTGTGCTGAGCAGGAACAACGCGGGCAACCGCAGCAAGGATAATCACGTAACTGGTCGCACTCAGCCCTAATCCCACCAGGGTGCCCAGCGTCAGGTATAACCAGCCCGGCTCTGTTGCCAGTGAGGTCAGATAAAGTCCGGCCGCATAAGCTATGGCGCCGGAGATGATAATGCGCCGTGAACCCCAACGATCTGCGGCCATACCCACAAAAGGCTGGAAGACACCAAAGAGCAGGTTCTGCAGCGCTATGGTAAAGCTGAAAAATTCACGACCGCTATTGAATGTCTCTGAAATCGGCAGCATAAAGATGCCGAACGACTGCCTGATCCCTAAACTGATGATTAAGATTGCGATACCTATCCACACTAAAAGGGGAAAACGAAAAATACTCATAAATGATCTTCCATATGCTGGTGCTGAAGTGAATGTTGCTGATGACAACCGCTATCTGCCGCATGCTCGGCCAGCGCATCGAGAAGTGGTTGGCATTGCGGCACAGCGTAAAGTGAGGCGATAAGCAGCAACCCGATGCGTATTAACTGTGCAAAAAGTGATTGTGAAAACATGCCTGCTGCCTGTTGCCGTGAATAAGGCGGGATAGTAAAGAAAGCGGGGGAATGAGACAAATGAATAAAAATCACTGTATCTATGTGTAAAACGCAAGGCGGGTTGATTCGGTTAATTACTAAGCTCAAAGGATGGTTTTGTTTATCCAGAGTACTAACAGGCTTAATACCAGTAGTCTTAATTAATTAATTGATATTGATGGTTTGCTGTTGTTTTGGGGCGCAGAATTGATTCCGCCTTGTTTTTATTTTATCACGCTTTTTTGGGTGGGCGAAAAAGGAGTTGCAGAGCATCCTTAGTTGATGAGACTGAACATTGGTTTAATTCACTCTATATTATTTGGGTTGCTCTGAAAGCATGATATCGCGCTACTTTGCCAGCTGCTCTGCAAGAAAGTCTATTAACAGGCGAACTTTAGCCGACAGGTTACGGTTTTGCGGATAGAGCGCCCAGACTCCCTCCTTTTGTTCGCGATACTGGCTTAACACCTCTATCAGCTCACCGGATTGCAGATCCTGTTCAATATAG
>JBFGZH010000473.1:0-1434 GCA_041586895.1 Psychromonas sp.
ATTAACGCTATCCGCTCGAACTCAGAGTCTGTTTGGCTTTGCCTTTTTAAGCCTGGCTTGCGCGGGACAATGTAATGGTCAATAAAAACCGGACACTTTCTTAGCGACTTTATTCTCATATTGAATTGGTGATAAATACCCATTAACTGAATGTGGGCGTTTACCGTTGTAATAAGCAAGATAATCTAAAATGCTTAGTTCTGCTGCTTTCTTCGTTTTGAATGTTTCATAGTTTAATTGCTCATGTTTTAAACTACGAAAAAATCGCTCTGTAGGAGCGTTATCCCAGCATTCGCCTTTACCACTCATGCTAACATCCATTTTCATTGTGCTAAGTAACTTCCTATAATCATCGCTTGTATATTGGCTTCCTCGATCTGAATGATGCAGTAAACCCTCTGCTGGCTTTCTCTGCCAATAAGCCATATTAAGGGCTGTACTGCATAGTTCAGTGCGCATATGATCGGCAATAGACCAACCAACGATACGGCGCGAATATAAATCCATGACAATCGCTAAATAGATAAACCCTTGATGCGTAGCAATATAAGTAATATCGGTCGTCCAATAGCGATTAGCCTCATCAACAGTGAATTTCCGATTTAGTTTATTCGGCTCAATTCGATTATTGTGGTTACTGTCAGTGGTCGTTTTATATTTCTTGGGGTAGCGAGCCTCAAGCCCTAACTTCCGCATAATTGAGCGGGCCTTATAGCGACCAATCGTGATATTTTTCTTCGCTAACTCGGTCACCATGCGCCTACTGCCTAAGATCATTTTGTGCTCTTTAAATGTGCTTTGCACGGCGATATCTAGATTAAATCCAGATGAATCAAAAGGCTTAGCTGGCGCATTTTGCCAATCATAAAATGCGCTTGAACTTACCTGCATGACACGGCACATTACTTTAATTGGCCAGTCTTCTTTATGCTGCTGAATAAATTGAAACCTTATTCTTTTTCGTTCGCAAAGAAGACTGCGGCCTTTTTTAAAATATCACGCTCCATTTTTAAGCGATTGTTTTCTTTGCGTAACTTATCTAACTCAGCACGCTCTGAAATATTTAACGTTGACTGTTTTGAACCTGGTTTTGACTCTGTTTGAGTTTCAGCTCTCACCCATCGAGTAATAGCACTAAGTGATACACCTAGGTTAGTAGCGGCTTCCTGCCGTGTATACCCTTGCTCTGTAACTAACTTCACGGCACTTTGTTTGAACTCTACAGTGAAAACTGGACGTTTTGTTTTATTATTCATAATCTACCTCTACTAGACATATTAACTGAAGTCTTTAGTAGTGTCCGGTAGTATTAAACCATCACAGAGGCAGCTAATATCTCTGCTGAGCTGACTTTCCGGTTAGAGAAGATAAAAAAGCCTTTGCTGCAACTGCAGCAAAGGCTTTGATTTGTAATTTCTATTTTTTAAGTTTAGC
>JBFGZH010000474.1:0-1398 GCA_041586895.1 Psychromonas sp.
CATTATCACCGGTTAACAGAAAAACGTCATTAGTCAGTGCATGAGCAAGTGGCTGCACATTGACTATTTTGCCCAGCTTTAATCTGCTCAGCCAAAGCAGCTCGTCGGCTGTTAATAACGACAATAAGGTGCGCTACTTAGTAAAAATCAGGCATCAAATTTATCTGAGGGTGGAAGGTCATCTTTATCAGAGGGCGGAAGATCATCCTCGGAGATAGCAGTGGCAACCACGCCGACGCCACAAAGCTGGCGGTACACCAGTCCCATCAGATTAAAATAGAAGGGAATGAAAAGGAACAGACCCAACCCGGACGGTAACAGGGCAATAAAAAACAGTAGTCCGATTAAAATAAACATAATGGTGAATTGTAATAAGTTTTTATGCACCAGTTTAAAAGAAAGTATTAACCCGACTTGCGGAGTGACCTTTTTCTCTGCAATAAGCGGGTAAACTAAACTGAATGCCATATTTAGATATAACAGCAGTACCAGAGATAAGGCAAATCCGGTCTGGCCCATGGTTTGTGTTAACACAACACTGATCAGGTTATTGATTAAACTGATCATAAGCGTCGCCAGTGACAGCTTAAGAATGATCTTAAAGTAATGAAAGAGATCGATGGATTTGGTTTTTAGGCCGATAGAATGATTGACGCCCATCATTTGCAATCCGGTTAGTAGTGGCGGCGCCAGAAACAGGGCAATAATATAATTGCCAATCATCTGCCCGGTCTCATTTAAATTAGCCGCCCCGCCTAATGTTAACTGATAACAGCCGGCCAATAAAATAATGGTAAACAGGCAGGCGGTCACTAACGGGAAGTAATGTTTTCTGGTAATGACAAAGGCATCTTTAAAGAGAGATTTAAAATCAAGTTGGTAACCTTCGGTCAGTGATTTTTTTAAATCACCACCAAGTACAAAGTGTTTTTTGTGCATAACAAGCTAATGGCCCTGAATATAAGAAGAACGAACTATTGTAGGCAGTTCCATTAGCTTTTCAAGTTTATTGCTCTGTTATAAGCCTTTTTTATACCTGCTGTCACTAGAGGCGGTAATCATCTGTTTCAGTTACAGCCCGGCTATCCAGTCAATACCATATTAGTAAGCCTGACAATCCTCTCCGCTCAATATCGCTGGAAACAGTTATTATCAACGGCGTTTTCGCTATGCTGAAACTTTTGATCTTATCCTGTACCTGCTCCTGCATTGCCAGCGTCTATTGATACTGCGCTTGTTTAACCTGCTCGATTACGGGCATTAAAGCTGTCCAACCCGCAATAAATAGCATCCGCTCCGGCCGCAATCGCTGCTTTTATGGAATCGATATCCCCGCCCGGTGCTAATAATTCGAATTGTTGCTGCATGGCCTGAAACCTGCTTGATTAGTGATAAGGG
>JBFGZH010000475.1:0-1279 GCA_041586895.1 Psychromonas sp.
ACTGACTTAATCACGCAACTCCAGGCAATTAAAATAATACCCGTGATTCAAATTGATGATGCGAAACACGCAGTGCCTCTCGCTAAGACATTAATTGCTAATGGTTTGCCTGCCGCTGAAATTACGTTCCGCACCACCGCAGCCGGCGAGGCAATCACACGTATTAGGAATGCATATCCCGACATTCTTTTAGGGGCCGGCACCATTTTAAAAACACAACAGGTTGATCAGGCTTATCTGGCCGGTGCAAGTTTTATGGTTTCCCCGGGATTAAACCCGCGCACAGTTAACCACTGTCTGGATAAGGGAGTCACAACCATTCCAGGCGTCAATAATCCCAGTCAGATTGAACAGGGTTTAGAGCTGGGCGTTAATTTTCTTAAATTTTTTCCGGCGGAAGCGTCCGGCGGCACGGCCATGGTAAAATCACTGCTTGCACCCTATTCCGATATTCAGTTGATGCCCACAGGCGGAATAAATTTAAGCAATGTCAACAGCTACTTAAATATTGAGCGGGTGGTATGTTGTGCCGGTACCTGGATGGTACCGACAAAACTGATTAATGAACAAAACTGGCAGGAGATTGGCCGTCTGGTACGTCAGGCAGTCAAACTGGTAAACACAGCAGCACTTCCGGTGATTTGAAAGAGCGCTGCTATCGACAATGTTTTACTTTAGCAGGGAGTGGTCTGCCGGCAGGTGTTTAGTTATCCATAAAACCAGCTTGTGACGTATATTAGCCACGTTCTCCTGATCTTTGGGCAGTGGCGTAATTAATTTATCCTGTACTAAAAGCCGATAAATACATTCCTGTTTGTCTTTTGCCGATGTTGTCGCATCAAAACCGACATATTCGCGTTTCAGCGCATATGCGCTCCCCAACTTTATTGCATGCTGTAGTAATTGAGATTCGTTTTTAATTTTTTTCATCATTTTCCTCAATTTAAAATTTGCTAGTTGCCTTCACAAGCCCAAGCGATAAAAACTTCGGCTTGCTTGACTCTATAGCGCTTTGTTACAAACAACTCATCAGGCTTCTAAAAAGGCGAGAAGCGCCGCTTCATCCATGATATTGATGCCAAGATCTTGGGCTTTAGTGAGCTTAGAGCCTGCTGCTTCGCCGGCAACCACAGTTGTGGTTTTCTTAGAAACACTGCCGGCGACTTTTGCTCCTTTATTCTGCAGAGCATTTTTAATATCAGTACGCGACATACCGGTAAATGATCCTGTAATCACAAAGGTCTGCCCTGATAAAGGTAATTCACTCTCTTTGACTTCG
>JBFGZH010000476.1:0-1192 GCA_041586895.1 Psychromonas sp.
ATTGCCTGTAATTCTGCCAGCACGGTGGCCTTAGACGCCTTGCGCCGCCGTTTTTCTATCCCTATTGTTGGTGTTGTCCCGGCGATTAAACCAGCTGCACAATTAACTGAAAATGGTGTGATTGGGTTATTGGCGACACCGGCAACGATTAGGCTCGAGTATACCTCGTTACTGATTGAGCAGTTTGCTGCGCATATTGAAGTGCTGAAAATAGGCTCGACAGAGTTAGTGAACTTGGCAGAAGAAAAGCTGCATGGTTTACAGGTTGACAATAAACGCCTGCAGAAGATACTTGCGTCCTGGTTAACTTTGGCGGAAAAGCCGGATACGCTGATCTTAGGCTGTACTCATTTTCCTTTATTGAAAAGTGAAATAAAAGATTGTTTTAAAGGAAAAATACATTTGGTCGACTCGGGTAAGGCAATCGCTAATCGTGTTTATCAACTACTTGGCGGGCAGCAGGAAAAGCAAAGGCAAAGCCAGCATTTAGCCTATTACACTAAAGCTTATGAGCAAAGTGAAAGTAATAAACTAAGCGCGTTGCAGGCCAGCTTTTTCGCTTATGGCTTTGATGCGCTAGCTTACTATTCGCGCCAGTAATCGGGCGAAATTATCTTTGCACTCAAACACAGCAAATAGATGCTGGGTCTTGTTTGCGAAAATGTTAGTATGTTTTTTTTGTGGCAATGGTGTGCGCTTTTATGGAATGTCGAAAAAACTGTGGGGCCTGCTGTATTGCGCCGTCTATAAACAGCCCTCTGCCGGGAATGCCCAATGGCAAAGCTGCCGGCGTACGCTGCGTAAATTTAAGTGCAGATAACCTGTGCAGAATATTCGGGCACCCGGAGCGCCCGCCGCTTTGTGACGGCTTTAAAGCCGGACCTGATGTCTGTGGGGCTACCCGCGAAGAGGCCTTGCAGTTGATCTCTGTTTTAGAGGCGCAAACGGCGCCGTAAAAACGGCTCTGCTTTTATAAGTTATGCTGGTAATAGCGGTAAAAATCCATCACTTTGGATACGTATCTTTGCGTTTCCGGATAGGGCGGAATTTGTTTATTATAGCGCCTGACAGTCCCTTCACCGGCATTATAAGCCGCTAAAGCCAGTTGCTTGCTTTTAAACTCTTTTAATAATTTATGAAGGTATTTTGTACCTGCATCAATGCTTTGTTTGGCATCAAAGGGATCACTGAC
>JBFGZH010000477.1:0-1075 GCA_041586895.1 Psychromonas sp.
GCCTATCTACTGTACTAAAAGCACCGCATTATTACTGCCTGCAGTGATTGAAGATGCGCTAAAAGTCGGGGTGACTCGCAATGCATCTTTAATCAAAGCAGTATTAAGCCGTTTACAAAAACAACTGATCGGCCTTGATTATGGCAAGTGGCAGAAAATCAGCTTAATTTCGTCTGCAGAAAAAAGCGCAGTAAAAATAAAATTCAAACCGGCAGGGCATATTATCGGCTCGGCTTATATTGAAATCGCTGTATCTGAGCAAGCCAACAAAAGCCGTATCGTTTTTTCCGGTGATCTCGGCGCCCCTTATACTCCTTTATTATCCGCTCCTAAACCCCCTTATCGCTGTGACTGGCTGATTTTAGAAAGTACCTATGGCAATAAACAGCATCAGGGGCGGGCTGCGCGAACAAAAGCGTTAAAAGTGGTTGTAGAACGCAGCTTACAAGATGGCGGTGCTATTTTAATTCCCGCATTCAGTATCGGCAGAACCCAGGAGCTGTTATATGAGTTGGAAGAGATCATCTATCAAGCCACGCGCAACAAGCCTCAAGAAAAACAGAGCAAGCAGAAAACAGCAAACCGCCAGTTATGGCAAAACCTGCCCATTATAGTTGACTCCCCTCTGGCGGCGGATTTCACCACACTTTACCGCCAGCTTAAGCCGCTCTGGGATAAAGAGGCGAAACGCAAACTAAAAGCCGGACGCCATCCGCTTAACTTTAATAATCTGATCAGCATAGATGAGCATAGCGAGCATCTGGAACTGGTTGCCCGTTTAAAAAACAGCAATGAGCCGGCGATTATTATTGCCGCCAGCGGCATGTGCAGTGGTGGGCGCATTGCCAATTACCTCAAGGCATTACTGGAAAACCAAGAGACAGATGTACTCTTTGTTGGTTATCAGGCTGCAGGCACACCCGGACGAGACATTCAAAAATACGGCCCGAGAGGGGGTTATGTGATGCTCGATGACCAGAGGTTTGATATCAAAGCGCAAATCCACACACTGAGCGGCTACTCCGCCCATGCCGATCAAAGTGATCTGGTTAATTTTGTAAAACGGATGCGCCAA